>JAZNWM010000227.1:0-3326 GCA_045593345.1 Eubacteriales bacterium | reverse complement strand
ACTCGGTGACAAAGGTGCTCTACCCCACCATCGCGAAGAAATATCAGACCACCACCTCCCGCGTGGAGCGTGCAATCAGACACGCCATTGAGGTTGCCTGGGACAGAGGTGATATAGACACCCTTAACTCCTATTTCGGCTATACCATTCAGAACAGCCGAGGCAAGCCCACCAACTCGGAGTTTATCGCAATGATAGCCGACAATCTTCGCCTTAAGCTGAAGTGCGGTGCAATATAAACGCAATTTTCCCCTAAAAAAAGAAAAAGGACGAGCAAGCGTTCGTCCTTTTTAAAATATAGCCTTTAATATAGCCTTAATTAAAGAAGCGTCTGCCCTCCATAGCACGGTAGAGGGTAACCTCGTCGGCATATTCAATATCACCACCAACGGGAATACCGTATGCAAGTCGTGATACGGTGACGTCGTAGGGCTCAAGCACCCTGACAAGATAAGCTGCGGTAGTATCGCCCTGGGGCGTGGGATTGGTTGCAATAATAATCTCGCTGACCTCCCCCGTCTCCACCCTGGCAACAAGCTCGTTAATCGTAAGATCGTCGGGCGTAACGTTGTCAATGGGCGACAGAACGCCGCCGAGAACATGATAAAGTCCACGGTAGCCGCGTACCTTCTCCATAACCATAACGTCCTTCGGATTCTCAACCACGCAGATGACAGAATGATCGCGGGCATCGTTGCGACATATTTCGCACTCCTCGGGTGATGCCGAAAGGCCAAAGCATACGGGACATCTGTGTACGTCACGCTTGATGCCGTTTATCGCATCGGCAAAGCCTGCCGCCTCGTCCTCCGTAAGATTAAGCACGGCAAAGGCATATCTTGCGGCTGTCTTGGCACCGACGCCGGGCAGACGTCTGAATTCCTCAATAAGCCTCTGAATAGGAGAAATATATTCAGCCATAGCTTAGAACATTCCCGCAGGAAGACCAACCGAGCCGGTAATCTTCTGCATCTCCTCGTTGTATACGGTCTCAACCTTCTTGATAGCCTCGTTAACAGCGGCAACGATAAGGTCCTCAAGAGTCTCCTTATCATCAGGATCAATAACCTCGGGATCTATAGTCACCGAGAGGATCTCCTTTTTTCCGTTGATCCTTACGCGTACGGCACCGCCGCCTGCGGCAACCTCGTATTCAAGGGTCTCAAGCTCGGCCTGCTTTGCCGCCATATCCTCCTGCATCTTCTGTGCCTGCTTAAGCATAGACTGCATATTCGAGGGGCCTCCGCCCACTCCCTGAGGTAATCTAACCTTCATTTTTATATCCTCCAAAAGTATTATTTATTTAAACATATCTTCAATGCTATCGCCTGCGGCTTTTGTCGCAGCGTCGTTGCTCTCAATTTCAAGAGTCACAGCAGAGCTATCCACGCCCTCCTGCTCGGCAATAATGCCGCGAATTATAGCAATATCTGCGTTTTCATTCTTCAGCATATCTGCGAAAACGCTCTTCATTCTGATGACGTATCTGCCTCTTCCATCGGTGTAAACCGACGCACCGGCGAAGCGTGCAGAGAGCGATTTCTTCAGCTCGGCAATCTTACGCAGCACCGCACCCCAATTTCCGTAAACCGAGAGCGTTGCCTGAGGCTCGGGCTTCTTTTCTACCGACTTTTCCGTCTTCTGCTCTGCTTTAACCGTCGGTTTCAGAGATTTTTGCTCAGGCTCGCTTACCGCAGGCTGTGACACAGGAGGGTTGAATTTCAGCATTCTGACCGTCTTCTCAAGCTCCTCCACGCGAAGCAGGAGTGCCTCATTAGTTGAGGAAAGGCGTGTGTCACACATTCTGGTAAGGGTTATCTCGGCAATAGAACGCTTGGAATTTACGGCACGCTGCATATCGTCCATAGCATCCTCAAGCATTGTGGTGTGATAGGACAGCCTTGCCATAGTAAACTCTGACGCCAGCTCGCAGAGAAATGCGTATTCCGAATCGGTAAGATCGAGATAGCTCTTTGCTCTCTCGCTGTTCTTAACAATCATAAGATCGCGGTAAGCGTCGATTATCTCCTGCCAGAATACCGACAGGTCACCGCTCTTCATCACGATATCGTTTATAATCGAATAAATGGTTTCGTAATCTGCGTGGCAGATAGCCTTGATTATTTTAAAGCCGGACTCGCGATTTCCGCTGCCAACAGTTTCAAATACGAGGTTCTCGTCAATCCTTGTATTTGCACCCGCACACAGCTCAAGCAGGCTGATAGCATCACGCATACCACCTCTTGAAACCCTGGCAATAATCCTTGCCGCATCCTCAGTAATATCGATAGACTCTTTTTTTGCAATGTCAAGAAGTCTTGAGATAATGACGTCTGTTGCAATACGCTTAAAATCAAAACGCTGACACCTTGATACGATAGTTGTGGGCAGCTTGTGATTCTCCGTAGTAGCGAGAATGAAAATAACGTAGGTGGGAGGCTCCTCAAGAGTCTTCAGCAGAGCGTTGAAGGCCTGGCCGGACATCATATGAACCTCGTCGATAATGTATACTCTATACTTCAGAAGTGCAGGAGTAAAGGCAATTTCATCCTGCATATCACGGACGTCGTTAATACCGTTATTGCTGGCCGCATCCATCTCAATGACGTCGGTGGCAATGCCCGCATCTATGCTACGGCAGGCCTCACAGCAATTACACGGGTTGCCCCCCTTGGGATTCACACAGTTTACAGCCTTCGCCAAAATCTTAGCACAGCTGGTCTTACCCGTACCGCGTGAGCCGCAGAACAGATAGGCATGGGAGGTTTTGTTCTGTGCAACCTGATATTTCAGAATGGTGGTCACGTGGTCTTGACCGCATACATCGTCAAACGTCTCGGGACGCCACTTACGATATAAAGTCCGATGCATGTACACCCCTCCTCAAAAATAAAAACAAGATACAAAATGAGACCATACACCCCAAATTCGATTTCGTCTTATGCACGTTTTTACAGAAACAACCTCCGGACAGGCACCCTTGCAACACACCGAAACATCTGCTTAATGCTGCTTGGTCCCCCACCTGACATGGTTCACAGCATTCGATTGCGCAAGACCCGTCTTTCATCAATTGTCTGATTGCAAAGCGGACCACACAAGCCCAAACCTCATAAAAGGAAACCACCCCTGCTATAGCGGATTGCAGGTACAAGGCACCCCTGACGCCCCGGCTGGTATGGCCTTATTTCATATCTTGTCGGATTCTCCATACTATTATAACAGAACTTTTTCGTTTTTGCAAGAGGAAATCAACAGTTTTCATAAAATTTACACATGGATAACAAATATTTGACGAAACCCCTTTCAAAAAAAGTAAAAATGTG
>JAZNWM010000226.1:0-2324 GCA_045593345.1 Eubacteriales bacterium | reverse complement strand
TGAGTGAAGATGTACTCTGCCATCTTGGGGTTCCACTTCTTGGTAGGGTGACCGAAGTGAACGCCTGCTTCAAGCAACTGCTTGATTGTGATTTCGAACATTTTATGTTCCTCCTTGGTTTTTTCCGCCACAGCGACATAATACTGCGACTCGTGAGAGCACCGGCAGTAAACCTACTCGCTGTGTGAGATATATTTTGTCTGCCCTCTCGGACAGCCATATTATATTAACATAAAGTATTAAAAATATCAAGAGGTTTGATAAAAAAGTAAAAAGTTTACAAAATGTTCATAATTTCACTTCCCTATTGCAATAAATTCTGCTTTGTGGTAGAATTAATTCAACGAGAAAAGGAGTTGATCTTTATGAAGGAAAGCTACGTTTTACTGAAGGCGGATATTGGCGAGGACGTTATGCTGCACCGCTACTCACCCGATATAAAAAAAGGACGCGGAGCCGTTATAATTTTCAGCGGTGGAGGATACAACCACCGTGCAAAGCACGAGGCCGAGCCATACGCACTTATTCTAAACGAGATGGGAATCGAGGCCTTCGTATGCGACTACCGTGTTACCCCCTTCGGTCATCCGCTTCCGCTCAGCGATGCAAGACGAGCGGTAAGCTTCGTAAGATATAACGCCGAGAGGTGGGGCATTGATCCCGAGAAAATCGCCGTAATGGGCTCATCGGCGGGCGGACATCTTGCCGCACATTGTGCCACCAGCAAGGAGAAGCTGATAATCCCGAAAATAGCCGAGGCGGATTATCGCCCCAACGCCCAGATACTCTGCTACCCTGTCACCGACGAGGCATCTCACGGCGGATCATACGAAAATCTGATCGGCAAAAAGAGAATCCGCAGGTACAGAGAGCGTGACGTAAATCCCATAGAGCTTGCCGACGGGGACACGCCTCCCGCATTTATATGGCACACCTCTACCGATGATTGCGTTGACGTCAAGAGCACCTACAAATACGCTATCAGACTGTCGGAGCTTGGAGTTAGCTGTGAGATGCATATTTACCCCATAGGGATACACGGTCTCGGACTTGCGACGGGGGATCCAAAGCGTGAGCCTGTGGAGTACGTACAGAGATGGCCCGAAGAGCTTGAGAGATGGCTTAAGCTTATGGGTTGGATCTGGGACTTTTCTCTATAAGGTAGAAATAGGGGGAGGTAGGCGAGTTGAGGATATGGAACTCGGAGGCACAGATGCGATATTTTGAGAGAGTCTTGAAATACTCGCGAAGCATATCCCCCTCAAGAGCACCTTCCTCGTGTCCGGGATAAATTGCAACTATCAAGGCACCGTCGGGAGCGAGAAGATCAATAGCCGCCTCAACTGCGGGCATAGTGGTCTCACGCATAGTGGTGATAAACTTCTTGCCGCTTCTGGGCAGGTAGCCGAGATTGAACATTCCCGCCTTGATGGGCCCGCTGACGAACTCCTTCACCCTATGATGCGAGGCACAGATAAGCTCGTAGTTGTGGGGAGCGTTGTTTTCCTCAAGATACGCCCGTGTAGAAACAAGGGCCTCCTCCTGAATGTCGAAGGCGTACACCTTGCCGCTCTCGCCTACGGTTGTGGAAAGAAAGAGCGTGTCACCGCCGTTTCCCATCGTGAAATCCACGGCAACGTCACCCTCGCCGAGATGCTCTAATATAAAATGCTTGTGTAATCCAACTAAATCTACCATTGTTTTTCCTTTAACGAGCAGACACGCAGACCACCTCGTCCGTCTTGCTCTGCAAGACACCTTCCCCTCAAGGGGAAGGCTCAATGTGTAGTCCTGTTAAATCTACCATTTTTATCCCGTGTTTATTCCTTTTATGTTTGTTTTATGCTGATTTTCAATGCTTTGCCGCCTTTTTCATTTCCTCAATCTGACTGTCGGTGGCGGGATGGACGAAGGCGGTATAGTTGGTTTTATAGATAACGAAGCCCGGCTTTGAGCCGCCCGGCTTTTTTATATTTTTTACTCTCGTGTAATCGACGGCAACGAGGTCGCCCGTAGCCTTTGAATACCTTGCCGCAACGGAGGCAGCCTCGGTATAATCCTGCTCGCTCGGCTCCTCGCCGTCGCAGAGCATAATGACGTGGGAGCCGGGGATATCCTTGGTATGAAACCAGAGGTCACCCTTCTTCGCCACCTTGAAGGTAAGGTTATCGTTCTGAATATTATTTCTGCCTACGAGAAGTCCGTAGCCGCCGCTTGTCACAAGCTTATGAGGAGTGGATACAAGCTTCTTCGGCGGTACATATCCGCGAAGCTTCGCCGCGTAGCCAGAGCGATACAGCTCGTCGCGTATCTCAATCACGTCC
>JAZNWM010000225.1:0-4024 GCA_045593345.1 Eubacteriales bacterium | reverse complement strand
GATAAGAAGTCTGGGGACGCAGGCAAGAGCCATAGAGATCATTACTCTCTGTCTCATACCACCCGAAAGCTCGTGGGGGTAGGAGTTGTAAACTCGCTCGGGCGCGGCGATGCCAACAAGCTCAAGCATTTCAAGCGATCTTGCCTTTGCCATTTCCTTGGTCGCGCCGGGGGAGTGGATGAACACAA
Organism: Eubacteriales bacterium; assembly: GCA_045593345.1. Taxonomy (GTDB): domain Bacteria; phylum Bacillota; class Clostridia; order Oscillospirales; family CAG-272; genus UBA1740. The sequence continues at coordinate 3,836 of JAZNWM010000225.1, read as the reverse complement.
CCTCATCAAGCTGATTTCCGATAGTGAATACGGGGTTAAGCGAGGTCATAGGCTCCTGGAAGATCATAGAGATCTGGCGTCCTCTGAGCCTGTGAATCTCACTCATAGGCATCTCGGCAATATCGTATACTCTCTCCTCGGTAGCAAAGAGCAGTCTGCCGTTCTCGTCGGTTGCCTGTACGGGAGCCTTCTTCGGAGTACCGTCCTTATTAAGAATCACGTTGCCCTTCTTATCCTTAACCTCCTCGAAGAGAATCTTTCCGTTTTCCTTCCTCTTATAGATTGGGATAGGGTTGCCGTGCTCGTCACGCTTGTAGTCTACCGACTTGAAGCGGATAGAGCCGGAGTAGATCTGACCTGTGGGCCCCTGGAGAAGACGCATAATCGACATACTCGTTACAGACTTTCCACAGCCCGACTCGCCAACGATACCTACGGTAGATCCCTTGGGAATGTTGAAGGATACGCCGTTAACCGCCTTTACGATACCCTGATCGGTAAAGAAGTAGGTGTGCAGATCCTCGATCTCAAGGATGTTGGCATCGTCGTCCATAGAGGTGATGAATTCGCTCTCATCACATTTTCTGTATTTTTTCTTTTCAAGATCCTTCATAACCTTGGCGTTGGCCTTGGCTATTTCCTTGATCTCCTTGCTCGTGAGGTAATGCTTGTCAGAGCTTGCTTTGCTTTCGCTTTTCTTATTAAAAATGCTCATAATTACCTCCTTATCTTCTCATCTTGGGGTCAAGGGCATCACGAAGACCGTCGCCGATGAAGTTAAATCCAAGCACCGCAATAATAATGCAGATACCGGGAGGGCCCCATACGTTGAAATAGTTTGCAAGGATATCGGGATCCTTTGCCGCGTTGATCATAGTACCCCAGGCAGCGTACTGCTCGGGAGCACCGAGGCCGAGGTAGGAGAGTGATGCCTCATAAAGTATCATACTACCAAGGCTGAGTGTCATAGAAACGATAAGCTGGGGCATTACGTTGGGAACAAGATGCTTGAATATCTTTCTCGACGTGGAATAGCCCATAGCCTCTGCCGCAACCATATACTCCTGCTCTCTGAGTGACAGGATCTGACCGCGGACAAGACGTGCCGTACCCGACCAGGAAATAAGAGTCAGGAAGCCCATCAGCCAGTAGATCTTGTACTGATAGTCAAACATAGATATTCCGCCCTCACGCAGACCGTCGATAATCGTACCGACGATAAGCAGGATGGGGAAGCCGGGCAGACACATAAGAACGTCACATATTCTCATTATGATGTTATCAACAGCACCGCCGAAATATCCGGCAATACCGCCGAAGATGATACCGAGAATTGTGACGATAAATACCGCGAGGAAGCTGATGCCCAGCGAAATCTTACCGCCGTTCATAAGTCTTGCGAGAACGTCCTTACCGGTCTTGTCTGTTCCGATGGGGTGCTTTGCACTGGGCTCGGAGAGCATATTGTCGGTAAGCTCGGTTTCAATGATCTGTATCTGGGTGTGAGTTACACCGTTCTCGTCGGTGTAGGTGATTTCCTTTTCGGTATATTCAATCTTACCGCTCTTATCTATCTCTGTAGGAGATACGCGGTAAACCAGCGGACCTACCCAGCAGAACAGGAAGAGAGATACGACCATTATAAGACCAATAATACTTAGCTTGGAGCGGAAGAATCGTCTGATGACCATCTGCATAGGAGACATCAGCTTCAGCGTCTGCTCGTGAGTTACGGCTTCCTCGACAGCGGCAGAGACCTCAACGGCCTCCTCTGTCATAAGGTTTTTCTTTTCGTTTTCCATACCGCACCTCCTTAACCAAGCTTGACTCTCGGGTCAACCACAGCGTACATAAGGTCGGCGAGAAGAACGCCGATTACGCTGAGCAGAGCGAGGAACATATTGTATCCCATTATGAAGGGGATATCTGCAACCAGCATCGCGTCGAAGGCCACGTTACCTATACCGGGAAGACCGAATACCTGCTCGGTGATGATCGCACCCGAGAACAGACCGGGGAGCAGACCTGCCAGCGAGGTTACGAGGGGAATCATAGTGTTTCTGAACGCGTGCTTGTAAATAACTACCTTCTCCTTAAGACCCTTTGCTCTTGCGGTACGGATATAGTCGGAGTTAAGCACCTCCAGCATATTCGTACGTGTCATTCTCATTCGTCCACCGATAGAAAGAATAACTACGGTGAGAATAGGAATGAATAAGTGCCAGAGCTGATCCATCAGCAGGGCAAAGCCGCTGAGATCCTTCGATGCGTCGATAAGACCTGATGCGGGGAACCACCCGAGCTGGATGGCGAAGATGTTCTTCAGCAGCTGACCGAAGAAGAAGGAGGGAAGGGAAATACCGATCATTACGAGAACCGTAACGATATAGTCGCGGATAGAATACTGATGGGTCGCGGCGGTAACGCCGAGAGGGATAGCAATAAGGAACTCAAATACGGTAGCGATTGCCGCAACCGCAAAGGATACGCCCATATGATCCTTGATAACGTCTATTACGGGGATGCTGTATTTGAAGCTGTTGCCGAAATCAAGCCTGATAAGCTTGCCGAGCCAGGAAATATAGCCCTCGAAGATGTTGGTATCAAGACCGTACTGCTTAAGCATCGCATCGATAAGCTCCTGCGACGTCTCTGCACCCGTGGTCGTTATGGAAGACAGCTTCTGAGTAACGAAGTCAACGGGCATGCATCTGATAAGAACGTAGATTATCAGAGAAACGCCGAGAAGTATAAGTATGGACTGTGCAAGTCTTTTGATTATATACTTTAACATTTATTCTCCTCCAATCACTTCTTATATTTTTTGTAAATTCTGTTGTAGTCCTTAAGATCACTCTCGTCGATCTGATCCTCGGGAATGATATAGGGAACCTTCTTTGCAAACATAGCCTTACGCTTCTTCTCGGGAAGGGTGAAGAAGTATACTACCGCAGAGACAAGCACCAGACCTGCCGCAACACCTGCAACGATACCTCCGTTTCCACCCTCGGCACCGCTACCCGAAAGATTTTCGTTAAACTTGATCTCCCAGAGTCTGTCGAGGGGAGAGGAGTAGGGGTTAATATCCTTGGGGAAGGAATTCTCGTCAAGGACGTTTGCATTGTATGCATAGAGCTGCTGTCTTTGGTAAACGGGAAGCTCTACCGCAAGATCAAGCACGTAGCCCATCGCCTCCTCGTAAAGAGCGGTACGGATATCCTGATCGTCGGTTTCACGTGCATCGTCGATGATCTCGCTCATCTTGTCAAGAATATCCCGCTCCATCCAGTAGCTGTCGTTTGCCAGTATGGCGTTGTAGCCCCAGGCTCTGACGCTGGATGCGTTGGAATTCTTGTGATAAACCTGATACATATCGGGGTCAACCGTTGTACCCCAGGCCGCCGCCCAGACTGCAAGCGAGCCTGTAGACAGCTTCGTAAGTGCCTGCGAGTCTGCAACGACCTCAACGTCCCAGCCGCATTCGTTAAGCAGCTTTGCTGCCGTCTGGAATACCTGATAGGTGGGGTGGTCGGTAAGATTAGAGCCCGCAATAGTAAAGGTTACCTTCAGGTCGGAGTCGGTATATCCCATCGTATGATTGTTCGCCAGCTTCATAAAGTCGTTAATGTACTTCTTGGCGGCCTCCTCTGAGAACTGTATCGATGGGTAAATGTGACCGTTAGAGGTCTCGTTGTTTCCGTCCTGATCCTTGGGATATGCCCAGCTTACTGTGGACATAGGCCAGAAGATCTGCTCTGCCGTACCTGCCTCGTAATATTGAAGTGCAAGGCTGGTATCCATAGCCGCCATAATTGCACGGCGGAGATAAATGTTGG
>JAZNWM010000224.1:0-2891 GCA_045593345.1 Eubacteriales bacterium | reverse complement strand
GATCCGAAGAAGGTCAGGGTGGAGCTTATGTCAAGCCCGCTGGCTATGGAGCATTGGGCGTTGCAGTATCTTGACCACGTGGAGATCCTTAAGCCGCAGAGCCTGCGTGATAAGATAAGAGAAAGCCTTGAAGGGGGCATTAAAAAGTACAATTAATTTCATTTTTCCTTCGTTGTGTCCCAAAAAATGGACACGCCCTTTGATATATTTATATTGAAAGGATAATTGGGAAGGATAAATGCTATGATTTTGAAAAACATTACTATTCAAAATCTCGGATCTATCAATTACTTATCACAGGATTTTTCAGACCGACTTAATATAATTCACACCCATCGGCCCGACGAGCTGTTTTATGCAATAAGGCTGACGCTGAACCATAAAATACCCACGCAGAGAATAACAGCCGATCAAAGCACGAGGATCGAGGCGAAGGTAAGGCTCGACGGCAGGGATTACAGCGTAACCGTTGCCCCCGACAAATCTGGCATACTGCGGCTTATCTGCTACGGCGAGGGCGGACTTATGGATACCGATCAATACCTGTATCTGTCATCCCATTGCTACGAGCAGGATAACGCCGACACCTACGACGGAGACAATCGGGACTCGGTGCCGAAATTTTTGAAATATTTAAACGAGGATTGCTATTTTGAACCGCGTGAGCTGTCAGAGAGGACGGATGGACTGTCTGATATAAAGGCCTTCCGCAGACAGCTGCGGCTGTTTGCCGATAAATTTGAGCCGCGTCTTTTACGCGATGGAAAGCAATACGAGATAACGGTAGACGAAAATGGCAGGTATGACCTACGAGGACGAAGCTCACCAGACGAGGCTGTGCATCTCAGCGAAAGCGAGGACGTGCTGTTTAGTTATCTATGCTTTTTATATACGGCAAAATTCTGGAGCGATTTTGACGAGATTCGTGATTTTAACCGTATAAAAAAGCCGATTATTATTAAATCCTTTTTTGAGAGATTAGACGAGGGGATCGACACGTCGGAAATTTTAGATGAGACAGAAAAGGCAGAAAGACAGGTAATTATACTGAAAAGATAGTTTTTCTTGAAAACACAAAAACCGGGCCGAAGGCATTTTGCCTTCGGCTCGGCTTTCTTTAACCGTCCGTTCCTACGGGATCGATCCTTGCTACCGTTACTCTTACCGACCGAGTGAAAATCGGCAATGGAGGACAGAAGCGAGTTAAGCTCGGGCAGGTTATGGAGCTTGTTTACACCCCTCTTTTATATTTTTCAAGAGCTGAAAACAGCTTGTTATAAACCAGCTGATTAGGATAATATCTGTAATCCGCGAAAATCTCTATACCGCACCCGAAGAAATGCTGCATTATTGCGGCGGCAGCGGCGGCACTGCGGCTCTGACCGAAATCGCACTGGCAGATAATATCAAGCCCGTCCTCCCTCGCCTTATAGATAAACTCGGCAAGGCTGTCTGCCTCGGCAAAATAGCTGTCGATGGTGTAGCCAAAATCCGGCAGTATCTCAATATCGATATCGGGTATTCCGACGAAGAACACACGCTCGGCACTGCCGCGGAAATTCACACGGCGTCCCTCTCCTCCACCGTTCATATTTGGGGTAAAGAAGCTTATGACCGCACATTTTTTAGGAAACCCCTTCCCTATAAGCTCGGTAATGGATGCTCTTGATAAAATTTCAATCCTCATATATATTCTCCTTTATTTATATAAGAAGGGATAGGTATGAAAAACGCAAAACGTGACGCGATAGGCTGCAGTATACAGATTATAACAAAGCTTATGTCCTGAAAAGCGTACACAAACCGAGGGAAATAAAAAGTGCCACGGATAATGATACCCGTAGCACCTTCAGATATTAAATTATAAGCTCAGCCCTTCACGATCTCAATAACGAGGTCAACGCAGCTCTCCATCGCGTCAACCGATACGTACTCAAAGCGTGAGTGATAGTTGCCGCCTCCCGTAGGAAGATTAGGACAGGGCAGGCCCATAAAGGACAGTCTTGCACCGTCTGTGCCGCCGCGGATAGGAAGTGCGTGGGCGGTCATTCCCAGCCTCTCCATAGCCTGTGTAGCACGCTCTACGACGTACATCTTATCCTCCAGAACCTCCTTCATATTATAATAGGAGTCGCGGATAATAAGCTCTATCGTTCCCTCGCCGTATTTTGCGTTAAGTGTAGCGGCCACCGACTCAAACTCTGCCTTGATGGCGGCAAATTTCTCCTTCGAGTGATCGCGGATTATATATTTGGATACCGAAAGCTCGGTTTCACCCTCAATAGAGAGAAGGTGGTGGAAGCCCTCGTAGCCCTCGGTTCTCTCGGGAATCTGATCGGGTGTGAGAAGCGAGTCAAATTCTGCCGAAATGCGAACGGCGTTGATCATCTTGCCCTTCGCCGAGCCTGGATGAATTGCCCTGCCGTGTACCTTAACTACTGCGGATGCGGCGTTAAAGTTCTCGTACTCAATCTCACCCAGCGAGCCACCGTCAAGGGTGTAGGCGTATTCCGCACCAAAGCCCGCTACGTCAAAGAGGTCGGCACCGCGACCGATCTCCTCGTCGGGAGTAAAGCCGATGCATATCTTACCGTGGGGGAAGTGGGCATTTACGAGCCTTTCAGCCGCTGACATAATCTCGGCAACGCCCGCCTTATAATCCGCACCCAGCAGAGTCGTGCCGTCGGTAACAATAAGACGCTGGCTCTTAAGGTCGGCAACGTAGGGGTAATCCTTAAGCGAGAGAACTATTCCCTGCTCCTCGTTAAGCAGAATATCGCCCCCCTTATAGTCGATCATTCTCGCCTTGATATTTTCGCCGGGGGCATCCGATGCGGTGTCGAGATGTGCAATAAAGCCAATCGCTGGCATTCCCTCGCAATTCGCGGGAA
>JAZNWM010000223.1:0-4810 GCA_045593345.1 Eubacteriales bacterium | reverse complement strand
TCGTAGCAGCATAAAAGAAGAGGTTGCCGTACTTAAGTCCGAGCTCAATATCACACCCGGTCTTGCTGTAGTTCTTGTCGGAGACGACCCCGCATCTGCGGTCTACGTCAGAAATAAGCATAAGGCCTGTCTTGATGCGGGAATAGAGTCCTATCAGATAGAGTATCCCAATGGCATCAGCGAAGAAGGGCTGCTTTCAAAAATTGACGAGCTTAACGCAGATCCTAAGGTTAACGGTATACTCGTTCAGCTTCCTCTTCCCGATAATATTGACGAGCGTAGAGTTATAGAACGTATCTCTCCCGAGAAGGACGTTGATGCCTTCCATCCTGTAAACGTTGGTAAAATTACTATCGGTAGCTATGATTTTCTTCCTTGCACGCCTGCGGGCATTATTGCCCTTATGGATCACTACGGCGTGGAGATCGCAGGCAAAAGCTGCGTTGTCATCGGCAGGAGCAATATCGTAGGCAAGCCTATGGCTCTGCTACTCACCGAGCGAAACGGTACGGTCACGCTTTGCCACTCCAGGACGAAAAGTCTTCCCGAGATCTGTCGCGGTGCGGATATTATCGTGGTTGCTATCGGCAGGGCAGAGTTCCTTCGTGCCGATATGGTGAAGCCCGGTGCTGTTATTATTGACGTTGGTATCAACAGACTTGATAACGGAAGGCTTTGCGGTGACGTCTGCTTTGAGGAGGTATCGGCTGTTGCCTCAATGATCACTCCCGTACCCGGCGGAGTGGGGCCGATGACAATTACGATGCTCCTTTCTAACACACTTTTGGCGGCGAAAATGCAAAATAATAAAAAAGTTTAAATTTTTTCTGACTTTTTTCTGAATTTGTATTGACAAAAGTGTTAAAATGAATTATAATAATCAAGTAAAAATTTTGAGATTTTATCTCTTTGCAAAGCGAAGGGAGGGGAATAAAGATGGCAGAAATCAGAGTTAAAGAGAATGAGACTCTCGACAACGCACTTCGTCGTTTCAAGAGACAGTGCGTAAAGAGCGGTATTATGACCGAGCTTCGCAAGAGAGAGCATTACGAAAAGCCCAGCGTTAAGCGTAAGAAGAAGGCTGAGGCTGCAAGAAAACGCAAGTATAAGTAATTATTATTTGCTAAAATGGACTGTTACTTCGGTAGCAGTCCTTTTTTTACCTCTTTTATAAAAGGTCCGATTATGGAACAATATTAATATATCAAACTAAGAGGTATAAAATGAAATATAAATTAATAAGACTTTCTGCGTTTTTTCTCACGCTCCTATTGATCCTATCTCTGACGATTCCCACATCGGCGGATAACCAGCTTCATTGGTTTATTAAACGATGCAAGGGGCAGCCGCCCCATTTTCCAAAGGAAGCGAGCCTGCTTGACGAGCATTCAGCCTATTATATAGATAAAAATGTAGCGAGCGGTGATAAGGTGATCTATCTCACCTTTGACGCGGGATACGAGAACGGAAACGTGGAGCGTATTCTTAATACCCTGAGGGCAGAGAATGTACCCGCAGCCTTCTTCCTTCTTGACAATATTATATTAAAGAACACCGATTTGGTTCTCAGGATGGCTGACGAAGGACATCTCGTTTGTAATCATACGAAAAATCATAAGAATCTATCCTCCGCCAGCGAGGAGGAAATCAGGCGTAATCTTACAGCCCTTGAAAAGATATACGAGGAGAAGACGGGCAGGGAAATGTCAAAATACTTCCGCTTCCCCGAGGGCTGTTATAGTATTGAGTCGCTGAAATCTATACAGAAGCTTGGATATAAGACGGTTTTTTGGAGCTTTGCGTACGAGGATTGGGATAATAACCGTCAGCTTAGCAGGGATAAGGCAATTCGCAAGATAATGGACGGCACTCACAACGGTGCGGTAATGCTATTTCATCCAACCTCATCAACAAACGCTGATATAATGCCCGAATTGATAAGCCGGTGGCGTGAGATGGGCTATCGCTTCGGCAGACTTGACGAGCTGACGGAAAAATAAATTTAAAAAGGACGGATGCCCGTCCTTTTTTCTATTCTAATCATATAAGAGAAAATCTTCGGAATATAATTGTAAAAAAGCTTGGAGGCTTATATGAAAAGGATAATTTCATTACTACTTTTATTTAGCATTTTCGCATCGTTTGGTTTAACTGTTTTTGCAGAATACGGCACTAATATCAAGGCAGAACCTACCATCAAAACATCAGAGCCCGATTTTACCCTTGGTCGGAGTGTGACGGGGGCATATCTTTGTGAGGCAACGACGGGTAAGGTGCTGTATGCCGAAAACGAGTATCACGCCGCTTCTCCCGCCTCGGTGACGAAGGTTATGACCCTGCTTCTCGTCTGCGAGGCACTTGCTGAAGGGAAATTCAGCCTTTCCGATACCGTCAGAATAAGTGCCCACGCCGCATCTATGGGCGGCAGCCAGGTTTTTCTGGAGGAGGGCGAAAGTATTTGCGTTGAAGACCTGATTAAAAGCACCGTCATAGCAAGTGGCAACGACTCCTCGGTTGCTCTTGCCGAGCTATGTGCGGGAAGCGAGGCGGCTTTCGTCAGAATGATGAATCAGCGTGCCGCCGAGCTGGGTCTTAAAAAGACGAAATTTGAGAATACCACAGGCCTTGACGATACCACCGTAGAGCATTACAGCTGTGCCGCTGATATTGCCATAATGTCCCGTGAGCTTATCAAGCACGAGGTTATTCTGAAATACAGCTCCATCTGGCAGGATACCATCAGGGACGGAGAATTCACTCTTACCAATACAAACCGCCTGGTAAGATATTACGACGGCTGTAACGGTCTTAAGACCGGCTCAACCGATAAGGCGGGATATTGCATAGTTGCTACGGCAAAGCGGGGAAATATGCAGCTCATCGCTGTGATTATGGGTGCCGAAACCCGCGACAGCCGTAATGCCGCGGCAAGAGAGCTTTTAGATTTCGGCTTTGCAAATTTTGCCCTCTACCAGCGTGGCGAGGAGTTTATTGAGAGCGTTGACGTTCTTCGAGGCTCGGTTGATTCTGTCGGGGTGTACTCATCTCCGTTTTCCGCGGTAATTCCGAAATCCTATCAGAGCTCTGTAGAGCTTGAATATGAGATTCCCGAGAGCATCACCGCCCCGATCGGAAAGGGGGATAAGGTAGGCAGGCTTGTCTATAAGATAGGCGGCGAGCAGATTGGCTTTTCCGATATATACGCGTGCGAAAGCGTCGCAGGACTGAAATATTTTGATATTTTTCTCAGAATACTGAAAAGAATAGTTATCGGCTAAATTTCTTGAATAAAATACTTGAAAAATGAAAAAATATATTGTATAATATAAAAAGAAAATTTTTATATTTTGAGGATAAAAAAATGTTAAAATTAAACGAAAAATTTCTTAAAGGCTTTGTTTCTGCTGACGAGATCACAGCTATGATGCCTGCGGCCGAGAATGCACACCGTGTGCTTCTCAACGGTACGGGCGAGGGCAGTGATTTTCTTGGTTGGGTCAGACTCCCTGAGAATTACGATAAGGAGGAGTTTGAAAGAATTAAAATTGCGGCAGATAAAATCAAGCAGAATTCTGATATTCTTGTCGTTATTGGTATCGGCGGCTCCTACCTCGGTGCCCGTGCGGCAATTGAGTTCTGCAAGAGCCCTCTATACAACAACCTTAAGAAGGACACCCCCGACATCTATTTTGCGGGCAATAATATCTCTCCCACAGCACTTACCGAGCTTCTCTCCATCTGCGAGGGTAAGAATATTTCGGTAAACGTTATTTCCAAGTCGGGCACCACCACTGAGCCTGCTATCGCATTCAGAGTGTTCAAGTCGCTTCTCGTTGAGAAATACGGCGAGGAGGGTGCAAGAGAGCGAATCTTTGTCACCACCGATAAGGCACGCGGTACTCTTAAGCAGTTCTCGGATAAGGCCGGATACGAGACCTTCGTGGTTCCCGATAACGTAGGCGGCAGATTCTCTGTGCTTACTGCTGTTGGTCTTCTTCCCATTGCCTGTGCAGGCATTGATATTGATGCTCTTATGCAGGGGGCAAATCAGGCTATGAGGCAGTTTGCTTCCTTTGATCTTAACTCCAATGACGCAGTAAGATATGCAGTTATACGTAACATTCTTCTCGGAAAGGGTAAGACCACCGAGATACTTGTTGGCTACGAGCCCTATATGCTTATGCTTAACGAGTGGTGGAAGCAGCTTTACGGCGAGAGCGAGGGCAAGGATAAGAAGGGCATTTTCCCCGCATCCGTAGTATTCTCCACCGACCTTCACTCTATGGGACAGTACATCCAGGACGGACAGCGTAATCTCTTTGAGACTGTTATCAGCGTTAATAATCCCGGTGCCCAGTTCGTAATTCCCGACGACGCGGCAAACGTTGACGGGCTTAACTTTATTGCAGGCCGTCAGTTAGACTACGTTAACAAGACTGCCCAGACCGCTACCATAGTTGCTCATAACGACGGCGGCGTGCCTAACCTTCTTGTAGAGGTTTCTGACAGAACTCCCGCATCTCTTGGCTATCTTATGTATTTCTTTGAGTTTGCCTGCGGTATTTCCGGCTATCTCCTCGGCGTTAATCCCTTTAACCAGCCCGGCGTAGAGGCGTATAAGAAAAATATGTTTGCTCTCCTCGGCAAGCCCGGTTATGAGGATATGAAATCCGAGCTTGAAGCACGTATTAACAGTTAATAATGCACATATTTGCTTTTGAAAACTGAACAAAATATCTAAAAATAATAAAATTATTATTTTACTATTGCTTTTTTTTCATATTTAGTGTAAAATGTATACAGAGAGATA
>JAZNWM010000222.1:0-5142 GCA_045593345.1 Eubacteriales bacterium | reverse complement strand
GCGGTAGAAAAAATCCATTAAAACCGAAGGAATTCGCAGAATTTCAACCTTATACTGCTTCATTTGTGCTTTTTCGGTTAAAGGCCTTTTCGCCCTTTTCGTATTTTTTCGGTCTCGTCAAATATGACAGACCCCTTTTTTATTGACTTTAATTTAATTATATGATAAAATATCTATAAAAAAGGGAGGTGACGGTATGAGATACGATGCCGAAGACGGAATAATCAAAATATCGCTTGGCGAATTTGTGTCTATCGCAAGACGTGGGATCTCGCCGTCGGTCTCCTTTGACGAGGACGAGCCGAACGTAAGTCCTGTTGCATCGGCGAGAATAGGCCGACTTATAGGCGAGCTTAACACAGAGAAGCTCAGCCACAGATTTATCAGCGGCGAATGGGTCTTCGAGCTGTCCTGCACTATAGAGGGGAGAGCAGAAAACCGCATCACCATAGCACGCTCTATTGAGTCAAATCCCCGCCATCCGAGGAAGAGCGAGGTTGCCGAGATTCGCGGCGAGGGCTATATTGCCGCCTATATGCTCTCACGGGAGAATGGACTTGACTCTGTTGACATCCGCTTCGTTTATTTTAGCGAGGCAAGTGGCGAGCTGGTTGAAAAGACCGAGGGCGTCAGCCGAAGAAGGCTCGAATCCTTCTTCAACAAGTGTCTTGCGGCGGTCAGCATTTTCGCCGCCCCCGAGGTAGAGCGAGTGACCCTTCGCCTGCCCTCAATGAAGAATATGAAATTCCCCTACGGCAGCATACGCGAGGGACAAAGTGAGTTTGTCAGGGCCGCGTATCGCACGCTCTCACGCGGGGGATGTCTGTACGCTACCGCACCGACGGGAACCGGCAAGACGGTTTCTGCACTATACCCCGCCCTTCGTGCTATGGGCGACGGACGGGTGGAGAAGGTCTTTTACCTGACTCCGAAAACCACCACGGCAGAGGTGGCGAGAGATTGCCTCGACCTTATGGCAGAGGGTGGCACGATCGTCCGCGGCGTGATACTGACGGCGAAGGAGAAGATATGCCCCCAGCGTCATATCTGCCGAAAATCCCGTAAGATGTGCCAAAGATCCTCGATGAACAAAATAGCCGAGGCCGCCCTTGCACTTTCCTCCCTCGGTAAGACGGTGGTTGACAGGGAGGATATTCGTGAGATCGCCGACGAATTTCACGTCTGTCCCTACGAGCTTTCGCTCACCTACGCCGAGCTTTGCGACGTTGTAATATGCGACTTTAACTACCTTTTTGACCCTGTGGTCTATATAAAACGCTTCTTTACCAAGGGCGGCAAATACGCCTTCCTGGTTGACGAGGCACACAACCTTCACGAGCGTGCCCGTGAGATGTATTCGGCAGAGCTTGGCCTCTCCGAATTATACGCTCCTGCCGAGGAGGAGCTGCTCGGCTCACTGTCGGCGACGAAGAAGCTTTGTCGGTCGGCTCACGCGGTGCTGAGCGACCTGCTTATGCCCTATCTTAAGGACGAGCTGCGTGCCGACCGCGAGGGAAAATTCTACGGTGCGGCGACTCTCGGCGAGATCCCCTCACGAATGTATTCGCTGTTTGATGAGCTGATGGGCGTCCTGGAGGACGAGATATTCCTGAATCAGCGGGCAAACGACGACGAGAGCGAGGAGAGGCTTGCCTACCTACGCTCGTTCTACTACAAAATCAAGAAATTTACCGATATTATGGCAAGTTTTGACTCGGCATACCGTATGTTCGTGTTCTATGACGACGGCGAGATACGAGTCAAGCTATACTGCCTTGACACCTCACCCGTTATCCGCGAGCGTCTTAACAAAGGACGCGGGGCGGTGCTCTTCTCCGCAACGCTGTCCCCTCTGGGCTACTACCGTTCGGTTCTGGGGGGCGATCGTTCGGACGAGATGCTGGAGGTCAACTCTCCCTTTGATCCCTCACAGCTGTCGGTGTGCATTATGGATAAGATCAGCACACGCTACTCCGAGCGTGAGGATACGCTTGGTGCGGTATGCCGTGCGGTTGCCGCTACTGTGTCGGCAAGGCGTGGAAATTATATGGTATTCTGCCCATCCCTTGCCTACTGCGAGGCTTTGTCGGGGCTATTCTCGGCAAAATACCCGAAAATAAGGGTTATAACCCAAAGACAGAATATGAGCCCCACCGAGAAGGCAGAGTTCCTTAATGATTTCAAGAAGAATGACCAAAGCTACCTTATCGCCTTCTGCGTTATGGGCGGAATATACTCCGAGGGCGTAGACCTTGCGGGCGAGGAGCTTATCGGTGCGATAATTGTCGGCATCGGTATGCCCGCCCTGTCCTACGAGCGTGAGGCTATCGCCGCCTACTACGAGGAGAAGTACGAGGAGGGCAAGCAGTACGCCTACATCTACCCCGGGATGAACAGAGTCTTCCAGGCAGCAGGCCGCGTTATTCGCCGCGAGGATGACAGGGGAGTTATCGTGCTTATCGACGACCGCTTTGACGACCCGATCTACCGCAAGAGCCTGCCGAAGCTATGGGAGGGCGTAAAATTCATCGGCGACTCCAAGACGCTGAACGAGGAGCTACGGGAGTTCTGGGAGGAAAATTAAAAAAAGCCTGCCTGCCGTTGCCTGCGGTATTAAGGCCAGAGGCAGAGTACCGCGAAAGAATTCCCTGAGAAAGCTAAGAAAAAATTATGGAAAATATTATTATCAGAAAATCACCGCCGACGAGGTGGAGGAGGCTATGAGCCTTGCACTTGAGGTGTTCCTGGAATTCGAGGCACCCGACTACGGCCCCGAAGGACTCGAAAGCTTCAAAAGGGATATTGTGGAAAACCCCCTCTTTATCGAAAATGCGAAAAAGGGTATCTGCCCGATCTACGCCGCCTTTGACGGAGAGCGGATGGTTGCCATTATGGGTATGCGAAGCAGCAGGACTCACATCAACCTGGTCTTCACGAGGAGGGAGTATCACAGACGCGGCATCGCAAGAGCGATATTCGCCTATCTTCTCGACGACCTGACGAAGAATGATCCCACCCTTCGTCAGCTGACGCTGAACTCATCCCCCTACGGTCTGCCCTTCTATCTTGCCCTGGGCTTCCTTCCTCAAGGCGAGGAGCAGACAATAAACGGCATCCGATTTACCCCGATGAAATATTTCATCACCGACAATAAGTGAGTGCTGATGCTACGGTTGGAGTGCCCCTGATTTAGCAGAAAAGAGGCCGCCCACCAAGAGCAGAAATTACACCTCTGAAAAGAAAAGGAAAATAAAAAAGAAGAGCCTCGTTACAACTGAAGGCTCTTTTTTTATTTAAGATAAGTCATCAAAAAAGCGTGAAGGCATTAAAAAAGCCGGCTAAAATCGGGTCAAAATAATTAAGATTTAAAACCACGACTTTTCTTACGTCGCACCAAGCATCCTTATCAATACAATTACAAAACAGAGGTGAAAAAGTTCAAAAGCTTAGTCTTGGATCCCGCGGGGCTTAAAGCCGAGGGAAAGAGGCCTTTTTTGGTCAAAAAACAGCCAAAAAGCCGTTTGGAAAAACAGAGGATTTTTCAAAAAAAGTTTGGGGAAAGTTTTTAAAAGCTTTTCATTTTTGAAAAAAGTTTGATTTTTTTGAATTTTACCTCATTTTTGTTGAAATTTAGGTGATTTTTTTGAATTTTTCGGCGATTTTCTCGAAAATTCCGTTTTCAGACCTCAAAAAAGCCGATTTTTGATAATGTAAACAATTGTTTATATGGATTTTTAAGCTTTTTTGAACTTTTCGAGGAGATTTTCACGGATTTCATTCGTTTTTTAGTTATTATAGAACAGCGAATTTGAATGCTCCTTTCCACGCCTGTGGCTGTCTCTTGAATAAAAATATATTTTAAAGAGTATCAAAATTTTGATGCAGTTTTTTTAAGGTGTTTTACAAGGCTCTTGACATTTTTTTCACTCGTGGTATAATGTATTTAAAAAGAAAAAACAAAAAAGGAGAGTCGTTATGAAGCGAATATTATCAGCCACTATTTTACTCCTCCTGCTTGCTTCCTTTTGCTCCTGTCAGCTCATTTCAGACCTTGTCAAAAACGGGGAAAAGGAGTACAAGCCTCTCCCCTGTACGAAGGACGGGATAGACGAGCTTCTTTCTATTGCTGACCTTAAGGGCGAGGGACTGCTTGAGGGATATGACTTAAGCGAGGGCAACCTTTACAACGTTACACCAGCCGAGGTCAATGCCGAGACCGACTACAAAATTTTCAAAGCCTCCGACTCCTGTGCATCCTTCATTCTTGTTGACGGCGAGATTCATCCCATCTGTAAGTTCTTCGGTGGATACGGCTTCGTCAATGCAATCCCCTGGGATTATGATGGCAACGGCGTCATCGATCTGTTAGTCGCGTCCTCCTCAGGCTCGGGAATTCATTGCTCTGAGATTTCTCTCTTCAACGCAACCACGAAGGAATCCTCTGTTGTTTACGTAAGCTCACCCGACGAGAGAGTCGACCTGATTATAAGAGCCGAGTCCCCTGCCTTCTCATCCAAGGATCCGGGCAGCCTTCCTATTTATTATAATATATATTCCGTCAACATTAAAGCCACCGACGGTAACCTCGCCGAGCTTTCCTACCTCGTCACCGAAAGGATCGGCCGGGTCGAGCTTACAGACGGCGAGCCTGTCTTTATGCCAACAGAATAGTATTCAGAGCCGCCCGCACAAAATCCCCTCATCAAAATCCACTGCCATATCACATTAGTCTTAGCAAAGGGCGGGCATCTGTCTCCCCATCGATACCATCTGCCGACGAAGCAACCCGAGCAGGCCGCTCGGAATAAAAAGCAAATAAGTGTCCCCCATCCCCTTTGCCAATTCACAATTCGTAACGCCAAGGCGAAAGGCAAAAAAACATAAAAGCGGACTAAAATAGTCCGCTTTTTCTATGCAAATTTGATAATGAATGTTTGTTTTATTATAGTTTTTGCCTTAAATTAACAAGATAGGCGGCCGAATAATCGTGGCCGCCCTTTGTTGTAATAGCCATCCAATTCAAAGAAGTGGATGGCGTGAAAACCACCAGTCCGGCTGGTGGTTCCAAAAAGCTTTAGCTATGCGTAGAAAAAAGTACCTCCCTTGGTGTATAATAGAGTCGGTCTGCCAACCAACAAAATT
>JAZNWM010000221.1:0-1789 GCA_045593345.1 Eubacteriales bacterium | reverse complement strand
GCTGCCTGCTGGTCGCCTGCAACACCGCCGATAGGAATCTCGGCACCGAGGATTTTGCTGTCGGTATGGCCGAATATATGGGAGGACGGACAAACGGTTGGAAGCATAGAGGAGGGAATATTGAAGATGCTGATAAGCTCCTCGTCCCATTTGAGCGTATTGATATTAAAGAGCATCGTTCTCGACGCGTTGGAATAATCGGTAGCGTGAACCCTGCCGCCTGTGAGATTGTATATAAGCCAGGTGTCAATTGTACCGAAGCAAAGCTCGCCACCCTCGGCACGCTCTCTTGCACCGGGAACGTTGTCAAGTATCCAGGCAACCTTGGATGCAGAGAAATAGGGGTCAAGTAAAAGTCCGGTCTTCTCTCTTATAAGCTCGGTGAGTCCTTTTTTCTTTAGTTCCTCGCAATAGTCCGCAGTACGTCGGCACTGCCACACGATAGCATTGTATACGGGAGAGCCTGTTGTTCTGTCCCATACTACTACCGTCTCACGCTGATTGGTAATTCCGATGCCGCTGATCTCATCCCAGCTGCCTCCGATCTTCATAAGTGCCTCGGTGCAGGCGGCGATCTGTGTTGACCATATTGCCATAGGATCGTGCTCAACCCATCCCTCCTTGGGGAAAATCTGGGGAAATTCACGCTGAACCAGGCTTACGATATTGCCGTCGCGGTCAAAAATAATCGCACGGGAGCTTGTCGTACCCTGATCGAGTGCCATTACGTACTTTTTCATAGTATTCTCCAATCCTTAAATAGTCTTTGCTTTATTATACAATACTTTTACGATTATTTCAATAGTAAATTGCAAAGTCGGGCAGGGAATAAAAAAAGAAGACCTCGCAAGGTCTTCTTTTTTCGTCAGGAGTTATCTGATCTCAACGGTAACACGCTTACCGCAGGTGTTAGCCGCCGCCTTCATAATCTGACGGATTGCCTTCGCAATTCTGCCGTGGCGTCCGATGACCATACCCGTATCGTCCTCCGCAACGGTAAGAACGAGCTCGATGTCATCACCGTTTACGGTTTCCTCAACAACGACTGCATCGGGGGTGTCAACTATCGCACGTGCAATGTCGGTAAGTATCTTCTTGAAATCCATTTACTCTACCCGTTTTCCGAAATTACTTAATGATATCGGCCTTCTTGAGAAGAGATCTTACAGTATCGGTAGGCTGAGCACCGTTGTTGAGCCACTTAGTAGCCTTGTCAGCGTCGATCTTAACGTCTGCGGGATTGGTCATAGGATTGTAGTAGCCAATCTCCTCAATAGGAGCACCGTCACGACGGGTTCTCTCGTCTGCAACTACGATACGGTAGAAGGGATTCTTCTTTTTACCCATTCTTGTAAGTCTGATTTTTACTGCCATTTTGTTTTTCCTCCAAAATTTGAATAATTTATTTTATTTTTTGTTTTTAAAAACTCTAAATTAGCGGAAGCCGCCCATTCTGCGTCCGAGCATCTTTCTCGCACCCTTGCCCGAGAGCTGCTTCATCATTTTCTTCATCTGATCAAACTGCTTCAGAAGTCTGTTAACGTCCTCAACACCGAGGCCGCAGCCCTTGGCAATTCTCTTACGGCGGGAGCCGTTGATGATTTCGGGCTTAAGTCTTTCCTCGGGGGTCATAGAGAGGATTATTGCCTCTATTCTCGCCATCTGCTTCTCATCCACCTGTGCGTTCTTGAGTGCACCTGCGTTTGCACCCGGCATCATAGCAAGCAGTTGATCGAGATTACCCATTTTCTTAAGCTGACGAAGCTGGTCAAGGAAGTCCTCAAGCGAG
>JAZNWM010000220.1:0-8575 GCA_045593345.1 Eubacteriales bacterium | reverse complement strand
CTTGAGGTAAGAGTACCGAGCGAGATATATCCGTTCTGCTCGCTGTCAAAGCTGAAGCAGAGCGAACCGCCGCCCTCCTCAAAGGAGCAAAGCTCGGCGTTTCTGCCGTACAGCTCAATTTTCATTTTACTCATTTTCGTTTTCCTTTCTTATTTTCTTTGTTCGTAGGATACCGACCTGATTCCGAAGGGCGAGGCAAATTGATTTGTGCTTATACAAAGTCCGTCACGCCCTCCTCTGCCACCACACTCGGATAGACTGACCGTTGTAAAAGTGGCAGTACGTGTAGAGCTTTTTACGTCGTTTTCATCACTTTTCGTCATATTTGCCCGCCTTCTTGTTGAAATTGTCCGCCTTCGCGATGGATTGCCGCCTGTAAGGTCTGTGACGGTGATATCCTCTCCCGACAGCTCCTTCACCTCAATGATCACTCTACCGCCCGCCGAATTCTTTTCGTGGGTTATTGCGGTATAGATCGGCGTGTGTCCTGCAAAGGAGTAGTACAGCGGGTGAATTTTCTCTTTGGCGAGAGGTATATCCCAGTCGGGCATATTCTCTGCGAAGGGGATGTCATTGGGAGTCATACCGCGTCTGTCGTTGTTGAAGAGATATATCCCCTCCTCGGTGCAGAACCACATAAGCGAGCCACAGCCCATAATCTGTCTCGGGGGCAGAAGCTTACCGCCGCACATCTCTGCCGTCGGGTAAACCGCATAGCATTTATTATCCTCCTTGGAGTAATATATCATACCCTCCCGACTGCCACAGCTGTATACCTCGCCCTCTGCCACCTGACCGAT
This sequence comes from Eubacteriales bacterium, assembly GCA_045593345.1. Taxonomy (GTDB): domain Bacteria; phylum Bacillota; class Clostridia; order Oscillospirales; family CAG-272; genus UBA1740. The sequence goes on along the minus strand of JAZNWM010000220.1, from coordinate 7,775 downwards.
GCTTGGGTGAACAAGACAGCCCTGGGGTGCAGAGTCAAGATAGCGGAAGACTCTTCTGTCATCTGCGTACCCGCCGACGCCGTATATGAAATACCAATCCCACCCGTCACCACCTCTTTCGTCGGCAAGATACATACTCTCACCGAAGGTCAGTACCAGGTATCCCATCCATTCGGTCAGCTCGGGCTCGACCTCCTCGGATGTGAGCATAGTGCTTATTCCGATCGAGCGAATAACGGGACGCGTGTCCTCGTAAAATGGATTTATTGATACAAGTCCCTCGCTTGCTATAAGCATCAGTCGGCGGTTAAACTCCCGAGCCTTGATGAAGGGAGGAAGCTTGTCGGTGATTTTCTCAACGGTATAGTCGCAGGGACTGTCCTTGCCGCCGCTTTTTCTATAGATAATTTCGCCCTCGCTGTCCGAGGAGGCAAGAGTCAGCAGGTATCCGTCCATTGCTACAAGCGAGATAATGCTCTTCATCGGGCATAGCTCGTCATAGTGGCAGAAGCCCACCTCACCGTCCGCATCTACACCCTCGGATATAAACACGCGGCGAGGAAAATCGGGATTTTGTGACAGTACAAGCCTGCCGTCATAAATTACTCCACAGCGGCATCCGACAATATCCTTTTTGCGGCTTATCGTATCGACCCTGCCCGAGCCGTCTACCCGAAGCATTCTCTTGCCGTCGGTGATAAGACATATCTCTCCGAGAGGGATAACGTAGCTGTCCGTATCCTCCAGGCTTGCTATCCTTCGGAGGGAGAGATTGCTCTCTCCCTCTTTTTTTGTCGCGAGGTACAAATTGTCCTTTGAATGAATGATAAGCGTCTCGCCTCTGCCTGTGACGGGGGCAAAGGAGTGTATAACCGAGTCAAGACGCAGCATCCTTCTGTAGCCTACGATGCTCTCGATGGCGTCAGCACCGCCACCGTAGTCGATATACATATTTTCAAGGTAGGAAAAGCACTCCCGCCCAACGTCCTGAGCTCTCGGGCAGGGAGCACCGCCCCTTCTTTCCGTAGCCTCGTATACTGCCATCACGCCCACCCGTTGGTATCCACGTAGGAGTATTCGATACGGTAATAGCTGCTCTCCTTAAGCTGAGAGAGAAGCTCCTCGTATCTGTCGCGGTAGTATTTTGACAGCTCCTCGTTTTCAAAGTACAGAAAATAGGATGCAACGAGAGGGATAAACATCGGGACGTATTCCTCCGGCAGATCAATCTTCTGCTCCACCTCGCTTATGAATATCTCAGTTGGCATACGGCGGTAGGTAAGCACTATTTCACCGTCGTAGCTTGAGTCGAACTCCAGCTTGCCGTCGTACAGCTTACAGTTCTTCAGCGGTACGCCGTGCTTATCGGTAGCAGGTGAGATGAAGCACATAAAATCTGTGTAAAGCTCTCTCACATTAAACACCCTTCTCGGACCGTAATCGGGAATATCCTCGGTGAAGGGGGAGAAGACCTGATCGTATATAGAGAGATCGTAGACCGTAAAGGAGAACGAGCCCCAGAAGGTGATCGATCCGCCGAAGGTCAGGGCACGCTTAATAAGTATAGCCTCGTTCGGACTGTCGAAGGCGTAGACGTTTACCGCGTCACCGTCGGTTATTGTATATTTTCCCACGCCGTGAATTCGCATACTAAGGGCAATGCCGTTAATAGGAATAGTGACCTCCTCGCCGTTTATACACCTTATCTCCTCGTAATACTTTATAGGAGAAATGGAGCGGGAGGCAAATCTTACGGTTTTTACTATCTCCCTGTCGGTATAAAGCTTTCGCAGGGCTCGGTTTACCGATATGGCAAGCAGACCTTCGTCAGAGGTGGCATCACCTCCCCCAAGCACGAACAGCTCGGTAGCCAATTCTTTTGTTGTCAATTTCTGTCACCTCGCTTGACCCTTTATGCCGCTATGCTTGTTGCACCTGTCACAGCACTTGCCGAGTCAACGGCAAGGAGGATGTGCTTGTAGCTGCCGAAGCCTACGCCAAAGCGGCATCTGCCGTTCCAGATATAGTTTCCGGTGTGGTGATCTACCCAGTTGGTCACGGTAAGGGGCACGCGGTTGAAGAACATATTACCGCACAGATTCTTGTTTGCCTCGCTGGACATAACCATAATTCTCATATCGGTAGGCTGCCAGGAGGGAAGCACGATTACGTTCCAGTTGCCGTAGTGAAGATTGATGTCGTTATAGCCGTTGCCGAGGGCACCGTCAGAGCCGCATACCTTCTTTACGATGGACTCAAGCTTGGGGTTGTTTCCGGGGATAATGATGGTGTCGGCGGTATATCCGAGGGCGTCGCCCCTTTCGTCCTTCATACCGCGAAGCTTACCTACCAGGCTGTAGAGCGACTCCTCAAACACTTCGGTGCTGTACTCTCTGGAGTTACTTACGGTCTTGCCGAAGATATCGCCCCAGAAATAGTTGCTCTGCTTACCCGAATCGGATGAGCTGTGTCCCCAAAGATGGTTGGAGGAGAAGAGGGGAGTGCCGTCACCTGTGGTAAGGCTGATGGTAGTGCCTGCGTAAGAGGTGTTTACCGAGGTGCCGTTGATAAGTGCAGCCTCGCAGATCTTGTTGATGGTCTTGTAGTACGCACGGGCAAAGTTTTCTGCTCTGTGCTTTGCATCTGCGGCTATGCCGTAGTTCGCATCCTCCATCATCTCGGCGGTGATTACGAACTCCTTCATAAACTGAATATGCTCGATAAACTTGCTGTAGGACTCTAAAACGGTGTCCTGCTCGGCGGCCTCGCCCTCGTTTGTCGCGGTGAAGATGCCAAATTCGTTGCCGCCCACTACGGTCTCGCCAAAGCGGGAGCTCTTTTCCACGTTGAACAGGGCGTCGCATACGCCCCCCTTCTTGGTAAGAATATCGCTCTCGTGCTCGATTATCATTTTAATAGGCGTCTCGAGCTTACCTATTGCGGCGTTGTTGTACCCGCTTGACTTAGAATAAATTATCATTTTTTAATCTCTCTTTCTTTATTTATTTTGTTACTCTTTTGTAGAGTCTTTGAATTTCGGCGTCATCCATATCGCCGAAGATGCTGCGTATTTCTGCCATCTCTCCCTTGGTAAGCACGCCGCGGGGGACGCTTGCCGCCCTGGGCACGCTGGAGGAGAGATGAGCCTTGGTATTTGCTTTGAACGATGGGGTCGGCTCGTTTGCCTCGTCCTCAGGCAAATTGTCCTCGCCGTCGGGAGAGAGGGACTCCTCCATCTCTTCAGCCGTCACCTCTGCTGCAAGCAGGGCTTCGTTTTGCATTTCGCACTCTGCGTTTTGCATCTTATCTGCCTCCCTTAACTCTGAGATCTCCTCCGACGGTCTTCTTGCCCTTAGGCTCCTCAGTTCTTTTATTGGGTGCAGTAATTTTTTTATTAGAGAGGTCTGCATATACGCTTTTTTCCTTTTTCTTCATTGTTTTTTCCTTTCTTTACACTTTTTGCTTTGTTGAATCGTCCTCGTCTCCTGCGTCAGCTGAGGTGTCAGGCTCCTTGCTCGCCCTGCCTCTGTTGATAAGATCCTGGAAATACTCCACGTTCTCTCTGGCATAGGGGAAGTGTGCTTTGTCCTGAAGCTGCCAGTATCTCATAAGGGTAGTAGGGCTCTCCTTGTCACCCAGAGTTCCACGCTCCAGGTTGTTAAGGTTGATTTCCCACAACGCCTCGCTCTGATACTGTGCATCGGCATTTGCATCCACCGTGAAGAGATATGAGTCGTCGTAATAATAATTACCGTTCTTGTCGCACTCGATAAAGTCGTATCGGTTGAACTCTGTAAAGTGCATTCTGCCGTAGGTATCGCGGTAGGCGAATCTTCTCGGCTCGTCGGCGAAGGCAAGATAGTGCTTGAAGATAAGCTCGTATATCCTGCAATACGCCAGGTGCTTCATACGCTTCTTGCTTTCCAGTCGGCTGGACGCACGGGCGATCTTAAGCTGTCTTGCATAGCCCGACTCGGCGGTTGTGGCATCCAGACCCTGAAGAGCGTCCGAGATACCCAGCACACGCTTTGCCTGGTCGTAAAGACGGTCTGCCTCCAGAATATCCTGGGATATATCGGGGGTGGTGTCTATCTTGCCATAGCTTGAGGCACTTTCACCCGGGCGTGTCTTGATTATTTGTCCGAACACCGCATTTGACAGGGTGATTGACGTGCCTTCGGGCATTATGGGAGTCACTCCCGCACGGAGCAGCTTTTGCAGAATCCTTGATTCTATCTTGTTGATAGCCTGCTGCTGGGGTCTGATCCGCTCGCAGTCAGAGCCGCCGAGCAGGGTCATATCTCCGACGGTGTTCTTCCTTACTACTATAGGGAAGCTGTCGGGCAGATAATAGGGAATATTCACCACTCTGCCGTTCTCCATAGTCACCCTCTCGTAATCCAGGTTCACCCTTTCGTGCTTCGGGATTGCACATTGGCAGAATGATGCCTCCTCGCCGCACTCACGGCAGACTGTGACCTTACGCTTGTAGTAATCGGGGAGATCCAACAGGGCAAGCTCGCCCGAGAAGACAAATTTTCCTACCCGTCCCCCCTCGTCCTTGTAGAAGGCGATTACGATTGCCACCGCATCACCGAGGGGATCGTCAAGATCGGCAAGATACTCGCACTCCGCCAGAGAAAGCTTTTCCTCGCTTATACCGTATTTAGTCATAAGCTCGCTTCTCGTGGTGGTGAAGTGAAGGAAGCAGTATTCCATATCCTCAACCGATTCAATTGAGGGCTGGGGAATAAAGTCGAGGGGGGAGAGAAGATGAACTCTCACGCCGCCCTCACCGGCGTTATCGCTCTCTGTGCTGTCCCATTCAATATAGAACACGCTGCCGCCGTAGATATAGGTGTATCTTTCGTCCTTGTCGTTCAGCTCCTCAAAGGGAAGTCTGCTTCTCAGGGCAGAGGACAACCGCTCCACCGCTCTGGCGTTTTGGTCACGAAGGGTGCTGTAGCAGCTGGTATCCACCTTCGGTACGGGAATATCGGCGTTAATCTCGCTCTCAATTATCTCGTAGGTGATGTTTCTTACCACGCTCGCCCTCTCGCTTGAGCCGTCTATTTCGTCAGAGCCCAGGTATTGCTCCATATTGCGGCACAGCCTCTCGCGATAGCCCTCGGCGGCTATTAACGCCGCCGAATATAGCTCCTTGAATTTCTGAAGCCTTGCTTTGGTTTCATTAGTTATTTTTTTCAATTCGGTTCTCCGTATTTGTTTTTCAGATATTTTTTTCCCGAGTCGTCTGCGGCAATATAGTCCTCCCACATATCTGCACTCCACCTGCACTTGATAACGCGAGCCTCCTCGGCGGGCCTTACGTAGAATATTGCAAAGCCACGCAGGGCGTCGGGGGCGTGGGTTATCTCATGGGGCTCGTTTGAGCAGTCTGTGGGACGAAGCTTATCTACGGTAAGGGCGGGAAGGCATTTTATTATCTCGGTGCAAACCGAGAAGATGCGTATCGCCTGCCTGCCCTCGCCGCCAAGCAGCAGCTCCTTTACCGCCAGCCAGCCGCACTCTCTGTCGTTTGAGGTTTTTGTGAGGTTTATGCCGAATTCCGAGAAGATTGCCGCCTTGCTCCTGCCCGTTTCCTGACTTCTGCTCCATAGGTCGGGCGGTGCCAGGGTGGCGTATATATCCTCGTCCCGCGGCGTTCTTTTCAGTATCTCGTCTGCCGCCTGGCTGATGGTGAGATTTGATTCACAGAATTCGCGGTAAACGTAGGATATTCCGTCGGGCGAGGTGGTAATCCACAGGCAGGCAAGCCTGTCAAGACCATAGTCTATAGTACGGTATTTTCGCCAGGATTTCGGTATTTCAAAGGGCGTCACTATATGCTTCTTTGGATCAAATTCGGTAAAATACTGCCCCTCGAAAATATTCCAGTCGCCGTACAACAACGCCTTTCTCTCTCGCTCGGGTAGGGCGAGCAGCCTATCGCGGTATCGGGGATCCCCCTCGGTGAGAAATCTGTTATCGTCAAGAAGGGAGGGGATGAAAACTCTGTCCATACCGTCCTCTCCGATAAATCCGACACCCGCAGGGGAGGGATCAACGAACCTTGCCTTTACCCATCCGTGACCGATACCGCCTGGGTTGGTAGAGGATTTTACCTGCTTGGGATAGAAGTTTGCACCTCTGACTCGGGAAATCAGGTAGACGTATTGGCTCTCGGTGAAGTGGGTAAGCTCGTCAAAGCGGATGATATCGTATTCTGCACTCTGGTACTGATATACGTCAAATTCCGCGGCACAGTAGCCAAAGTCAATTATAGATCCGTTTTTGAACCTACCCGTGTGGCTTGATTGGTTGAAGGAATATATTTCCCTCGGATAGAGTGACAGCGAGCTTCGGATAAGCGACTTATCAAGCTCGGCGAAGGTCCGCCTGAGTATCAGCTGCTTTGAGCCGGGGTATCTCAGGGCGAAGAGCAGGGCGTCGACCACCTGGCCGTAGGATTTTCCACCGCCCGCCGCACCGCCGAACAGCACCTCTGACGCCGTCGCATCAATAAATGCCTTCTGCTTTCTCGTTACGGATATATCGATGGTCATCAGTCCTTTACCTCCAGGCGAAGAAGAAGCTCGTCTTCCCCGTCGGACATCTGCTCGCCCTCAAGTGTCAGCATAAATTTCGTAAAGCTTGAGTCAAACCGTCTGTCTAAGGCGTGGTCAATAAGATAATCTCTTCGGATTTCCTGACATTCGCGGTATGCCTCGTCAAAAACCTTATGCGACCTGAAGCGTTCGATGTCCCGACAGGTCATCCCGATGCTCCTCGCGAACTTATGAAAGCTGGGTGCACCCTTGTCGCTATAGCTGATGAAAAAGCTGTACATCCGTCCTGCAAGCTCGGGATAATATTTTCTTTTTTGCTTCTTATTCACTCTGTCACTCCTTTCCGTTTTGTTTTCCGACAGGACTCTTGCCGATGCATCAGGCACTTGTCCGTCGTTTTTACAAAATAGGATACTCCTACCCGTTTTTTCTCCTCGCCCCGTCGGGCAGGGAGACCGTCGAGGGCAGCGGCTCTGCAGCTCCGCCGACCGATGCTTTTTCTCACATCGCCCCCGACTGAGATGATTATACCGCACTTTTTTCGGTTTGTAAGTATGGTACCCTTCCAAAGTGTGGGGGGTATAGGGGGGCGAAAGCTTGTTAGGTTTGCACAAAAAAACGGCACCTTTAAACCAAAATGGCAAAAAGCACCGAAAATATTGAACACTTGTTCATTAAAAATGCGAAAAAATTTCCATCGGCAAAAAAACCGTTTACAAGCCTTAATAATTATGATATAATAAAAAAAAAGGAGATTTCTATGAGAAAAGTTGGTATGGTTTCGTTCGTTATCTATCTTCTTTACACCCTGCTTGGCGGTGCAATGGCGATTTATAACTACATAGCTATTCAGAAGCATAATGCCGATGGCGATGGACTTGGGGCCCTCGCACTTGTCATTCTCTTCTTTTTAAGCCTTATCGTTCTTGGCGTGGGTGTGCTCGGACTTATTCTGAAGGGCATTCATCTTGGTACGGGCTGGGTGCTGTTCGGCCTGCTTTGTATGATTCTTGATTTTGCCTGCGTTGCGGTTATTTGGACCGAGCTTGTAGCAGGGGCTGATAATCTGACCAATGGTCTGATCTGCATTGCTCTTTCAATTCCCTCGGTTATTTCCTTCGGCTGTAATTCAAGATCGCTTGCAAGATAATTTAAGGTAGGCAAGAGAGCTATTCTTCTAAAACGTACGCTCGCTTGCGATGGCTG
>JAZNWM010000219.1:0-3093 GCA_045593345.1 Eubacteriales bacterium | reverse complement strand
ATAGGTATATTCAATTATTTCCTGCTTCTGCTCTGAAGATACCGACATAGCTCCCTCCTGTGCTTTAAATAAATTCAACCTCCGGCTCAAGGCTGATTGCGAATTTTCTGAATACTTCGCTCTTTATTATTTTTATTAAATTTAAATAATCATTGGCGGTGCCGCCACCCGTATTAACGATAAAGCCCGCGTGCTTTTTGGACACCGAGCAGCCGCCGACAGTACACCCCTTAAGTCCGCAGAGGTCGATAAGGCGTGCGGCGGGTATGCCCTCGGGACGCTTAAAGGTGCTTCCCAGCGACGGCAAATTGGTAGGCTGGGAATTATTTCTTATCTCTCTTATGCGATCGGTTTCGCTTCTAACGGTAGCAGAGTCGCTCTCGCACATACGAAGCTCGCAGGATAAAACTACAAGCCCGCCGCCCTTAATCACCGAATTACGGTAAGAAAAGCCAAGCTTCTCCCCCTTAAGCCTGATAATCTCGTGAGTGCTGATATCATAAAGCAAAGCCGAGATAACTATATCGGAAAGCTCTCTGCCAAATGCTCCTGCATTTCCGACGGCAGCCCCCGCGAGGCTACCCGGAATACCAGAAAGAGCCTCCAAACCGCTAAGCCCCGCCCGAGAGCAGACGGCGGCAAGATGTGGCAGAGCTACACCGCAATATGCCGAGATAATATTATCCCTTATCTCAAGCTGACTGATTTTATCGGTGCGGATAACCACGCCCTCGTATTTTTTATCAGGAAACAGAATATTTGACATTCTGCCCACAATTTTGTATCTAATTTTTATACTTTCAAGAAAATCCACAAGGCATGTCAGCTTTCCGATATTATCGGGAAAGCAAACGAGGGATGCCTCGCCCCCTATTTTTATCGGCGAAAGACCTGCCAGAATGAAATTTTCTTTATATTCAACGTCATTCGCTTTGAGAAATTCCAAGATCTCTCCCATCACGAAGACTCCTTATTATCAATTATGAAATATAATCCTTACGCTCGGCAAGCATATCTCTTGCCGCGGCACGCTGTGATTCGGTGACGTCAATTCCGCCGAGAATTCTTGACAGCTCACGAACTCTTCCCTCCTCGGCAACCAGACTGACGCCGGTTTCGGTAGAACCGTTCACGTCCGACTTGCTGATTAGGAAATGAATATCACCGAGCGAGGCTATCTGTGCACTGTGAGTGACGCAGAACAGCTGGGTATTCCTTGAAAGGCTCAGCATCTTTATGCCTATCTTTCTTGCCGTTTTACCCGAAACACCCGCGTCGATCTCATCGTAAATTACGGTGGGGACGCCGTCCTTATCGGCAATAACGCTCTTAAGTGCAAGCATAATTCTCGACATCTCGCCTCCCGAGGCGATCTTGGAAAGAGGCTGAGGCTCGGCACCGCGGTTAGCACTGATATAGAACTCAACCGTATCAGAGCCGTCCTTGTTAAGCAGCTTCTCGCCCCCATCAAAGCTCTCCTTGATAGATGCAAAGAACACAACCTTGGGCATATCAAGGAACTCCAGCGTTTCCTTCACCTGCTGCTCAAGGCTCTTTGCTGCCTTGATGCGAATATCGTGAAGCTGATTTGCAATATCAAGAGCACGCTTATACGCCTCCCGCTCGCGAAGCGAAAGTACCTTTATCATCTCATCCGAGTTCTCAAGTGTCTCGTATTCGGCATAGGCCCTCTCACGGAAGGCAAGAACCTCATCAACGGTAAATCCGTACTTACGCTTAAGCTTGGAAATCCTATCAAGCCTTGCTTCAATATCGTTAAGTGTAGAGGTAGGATCCTCGTCAATTTCCGAGAGGACGGCGTAAACCTCCTCCGAAATATCCTCCACCTGATACTGCATATCGCGAAGACGCTCGGCATACTCGGAGAAGGCAGGCACAACATCGGATATCTGTGAGAGTGCACTTATGCTTCTGTCAAGGAGATAGGAAACACTTCCCCTCTCGCTGCCCTTCAATGCCTTGAACACGAATTCGGAGTTCTTGGTGATCTTCTCGCTGTTCTTTATCTTAACCTTTTTCTCAACAAGCTCCTCCTCCTCGCCGCTGTGAAGCGAGGCAGAATCAATATCCTTTATCTGATATTCAAGTATCTCCTTGATCCTCTCGCCCTCGCGTGCCTTCTTAATAAGCTCGTTTTTCTCTCTGCGAGCAGATTCAAGAGCCGAGTATTCCCTTCTGTATTCCTCAAGAAGCTCTGTCGCACCTGCGTACACGTCAATAAGCTCAAGATGGTTCTTTGAGCTTATCAGACTGGCGGTATCGCTCTGGCCGTGAATGCTGACGAGATAAGGCATAACCGACTTCAGAACGGTAAGGCTTACGCTCCTGCCGTTTAGCATTATTTTATTTTTTCCGTCGGTGCTGATGGAACGCTGAACAAGTATAGTTCCATCCTCACCAACGCTGACGCCAAGCTCGGCAAGACGGGTTGCAGTAAAATCGGAAAGCTCGCCGAACAAGCCGCTTATCATAGCGGTGGACTCCCCGTGACGGATAAGCTCCCTCTCGGCCTTGCCGCCGAGGAGGAGATTAATGCTGTCTATAACGATTGATTTACCTGCACCCGTTTCGCCTGTTAAAACCATAAATCCCGATGAAAAATCAAAATCCACGCTTTTAATAACGGCTATGTTCTCTATATGCAACGAAAGTAGCATAACTATATCTCCAAATGTAGCTTAAAATTACTTTTTGCCCAGGGACTCTCTGAGCTCCTTTTCAAGCTTTAAGGCACCCTCGCTGGTCTTGACAACCAGGAGAACGGTATCGTCACCCGCTACCGAGCCGACGATATCATCTCTATGCAATGAGTCGTAGCATACGGCAATAGCGTTTGCCATACCCGAGAAGGTTCTGACTACGACGATATGTCCTGCTGCCTCGACCCTGATCACCGCATCGGTAATTGCAGAATTAAGAACGGGAGCCTTTCCCTCGCTACCCATAACGGCTCCGGGAGCAATGTATTTATAGCCGCCGTTCGCCCCAACGCCCTTAATAAGATTAAGCTGTCTTATATCTCTTGATACTGTGGTTTGGGTTACTACGTAGCCCTCCTCTGCCAGCTTCTTT
>JAZNWM010000218.1:0-2295 GCA_045593345.1 Eubacteriales bacterium | reverse complement strand
CCCTCCTGATATACCATATAGGTAGAAGCATTCTCGGGAATAACACCCTCTGCATAGCCGCCGTAGGTCTGGGCGATGAAGTTCTGCATTGCAGGAGAGGTGAAGTTGTCGTAGCAGTAGGTGTCTACAAGGCTACCCGAGGGATTAACGATACCTGCGAGGATATCGGTAACAGCGTTGGTACCTGCGATACCAAGGCCACCAACCCACATACAAGCGTCTACGTCATAGTCCTGAAGGAAGTCAACCTCAAGAGCGTTGGAGGTATTGATAAGAACGATGATCTTAGCACCGGTATCAGCCTTAACCTCCTCAGCGTAAGCGAGAAGCTTTCTCTCGTTCTCGTTAAGCTCAAGGTAGTTGATAGCATCGGCATTGCCCTCGTAGCCGGGGAAGGAGCAATCATAGCCCTCGCCGCCAACACGGGAGAAGGTGATGATAAGAGCGTCAGAATACTCGGCAACCGAGCTCTTAACCTCTGCGGGATAGTTAGCGTGGTCGATCTCAACGATGGGAGCCTGGCCTGCAAGAACTGCACTCTCGCCCTCGCCCTCGCCGTTAGAGATTGCACTCATAAGGGCAGCAGCGTCATCACTGAGATACCAATCCCAGATGGTGGGGTTTACGGTGAAGCCGGACTTCTCAAGAGCAGTCTTAAGGTTATCTGCCTTGGAGGCGTCAACGTTACCCGAGCCTGTACCGCCGTAGGTAAGGTCAACCGAGTTAACCGAAAGGGTACTAACCTTAACGGTCTCGCCCTCGCTCTTAATGAGAGGAAGTGCACCGTTGTTGAGAAGAAGGGCCGCACCCTCGGACTCAACCTCGTAGCAAAGCTCGCGACCTGCCTCGAGCCTTTCTGCCTCGGTCTCATACTTGCCATCAAAATAGATAGCAGAATCGTCTCTGTTCTCCAGCTTCCAGAAGGTGTTGCCCGCAACGAGAAGCGAGATCGTGTTGTCGAACATTCTGACAACAACGTTCACGGGAATCATAATTACGAACAAAACCGTGAGGATAACCGAAATGACTTTACAGAATTTTCTCATGTTATTCTCCTTTTTCTCAGGCTATGCCTGTTAATAATTATTTTCGGCCTGATTTATATGTAATATAAATCCTTTGCCAAAGGAAATTATACCATACTTTTAAATCTTTGTCAATAAATTGACACTCAAAGAAACGCTCGCACGGAAACTTTGTGATAAATGCACAAGTTTGCATCCTTCTTTTTGTATAAGGATGTCTCGTTGTCCTGATTTATGTGACACCCCCCGAGTGCCTAAGGATTGAACATTTTTTCTGCTGCCTCTATGTCACTTTTGGGGATAAAATGACTCGTTTTAGTCATATTTGTCATCTTTAGTTTACATTTTATTGGGTAAACAATATATTTAGCATTTTATTATGCCGCAGCATTTCACAAAAAAAGAGCATCGCCCGAAGGTGATGCTCTTTTATCCGAGGTGACCTTTCCCACTCAAAAAGGCACAAAAAGCGTGTCCCGAGGAGAGTGTCACCGCTGAAATGTTTTCGGATTCTTTCGGCTTTTCCGAGTACCGCCCTGCCCTTTACGCAGGGGGATTATAGTAGCAGGAATACCAGATTACCGTAAATACGATGCCGACGAAGAGGAACAAAATACCCGTGAAGAGAGCGGCGTGATCACCCGTTCTCTGCTCCTGTCTCTCCTTCTTTTCCTTCAGCTTACGCTCGCGGTACTGTACGTATAGCTCGTGCTTTTTTCTACCCATCGGAACAAATGCCAGAACAACGTTCCTCAGAACGAAGCCGATACCCAAAAGGCCGCCCTCGTCGCTAATGAACATCATACAGCCGAAGGCCGTAAGCAGAATACCCGATACGAAGAAGCCGTCGGATAATATCTGAATATTTACCGCTACGTCATCGGTAAAGAAGCCCTTTGCCCAAAATACGATGAGAGTGATAAGCGAGGCTATTGTGAAGCAAACGGCGTATTTGATTAATAACGCTTTATTTTCCTTTGTCACAGCCTTAACCTTCCGCCTCGGAATTTGCAAGCAGCTCCTTGTACTTCTTCTCCTCTGTGTCGTTGCAGTATACGAAGTGATTGGGAGCTACCTCGCGAAGCGAGGGCTTATCCGTTGTATAATCGTGCTCTGCAAGAGGGTTGTAGGTAATTCTCTCTCTCTTCTTCTCATAGATGGGGTCAGGGAGAGGAATTGCCGACAGAAGCGACTTGGTATAGGGGTGAAGAGGATGCTTGAACAGCTCGTCAGAGTCAGCAAGCTCTACCATCTTACCGAAATACATAAC
>JAZNWM010000217.1:0-7481 GCA_045593345.1 Eubacteriales bacterium | reverse complement strand
ACCTGACCTGCAAGGTCGCCGTCGTAAACATAGATAGAGCTTGTGTTATCAACCAGGATAACGCCCGCGGGCTTGTGGCCGTTTGCAAAGTCGGATCGTAGCCATGTCGTTCTGTGAGCCAAGGAGTTGATAATATGCCTTGTCTTCCTAAGACCGCTTGGCCTCCGACTTACCTGACCTGCAAGGTCGCCGTCGTAAACATAGATAGAGCTTGTGTTATCAACCAGGATAACGCCCGCGGGCTTGTGGCCGTTTGCATAGGTGATCTGTGCAACGGTGCCGCTTACCTTAACGAGAGCACCCTTGTCGGCGTCTCTTGCCTCGGCAATGGTCATAGAGGTGTACTTTGAAAGATCAACGTCTGCCTCGCTGTGCGTAAACTCGATGAGCCAGGCACTCTTGATCTCCTTTGTACCGTTATAATTCTGAAGAGTACAGTAGAGCAGTACCTCGTCGCCCTTAACAGGCTTGTCCGCCATATCTGCATAACCGACAGAGCCGTCCTCGCTTGCGGTGTTGTAAACCGAGATCTCGCCGGTCTCGTCGTAGATAACCATCGCACCGTATGCGGGATTGGTAACCGTCTTAACCTTACCGCGTACGTAGTAACGCTCGGTGGTAAGATTGCCGCTCTCGCCGCAAAGCTCAAGTGCCTCTGCAACGGTGAGAACCTTCATAGGAGCCGCAACTGCCTCGAATTCCATAAGGAATGCGTGGTTGATCTCCCAAACGCCGTCAACCTTCTTTACGGTACAGTGAAGAAGAACCTCGTCACACTCGTCAGGTCTCTCAAACATCTGCCAGTAGGGTGTGCCCGACTCGGTGAAGATAGCCTGCACCTTGATCTCACCCGTCGCGTCCTCGATGATCATCTCACCGCTGTCGGTGTCAAGCACCTTCTTGACGGTGGCACGAACGTAGTAAAGCTGGGATGAAACCGAGCCATCGGGAAGCTGACTTCCAGTGAAATTGTCAAGCTTCAGCTCCTCAACGGTGCTCTCGAAGATCTTGCCACAGTCATAGCACTTGCTGTCAAGCAGGTTGTAGTGGGGGCACTCGGGAGGCACGTCGTCGCCCGTGTCTGTGTCGGGCTTGAAGATGCCCTCAAGGTCGAAGGGAAGCTTGTCGCAGGATGCAAGCGACAGGGCCATTACGACCAGCAGTGCGAGAGCAAATAAACGAATAAGTGTGGATACGCTTTTGTTCATTGGTCTGTCCTCTTTCTTATTTATTTTTTGAGCTATTTTTATTTTACCACTATATTCCGCAAATGTCAACAATAGGTGAGGTTTTAACATATACAAAATTTTACTTAATTATCTTGATAAATATTGTAAGATATGCTATAATGTAGTCGTGAAAGAATTTTCTTCCGAAAGGAATACATATATGGAAAAGAACAATTGGAAGGCCTGGCTGTATCTTCTGCCTGCAATGATTTTTCTTGGGGTATTTATGGTATACCCCCTGGTCGACGTGCTTATTTACTCCTTTGAGGAGGGATATAATTCTGCGTCCCAGACCTTTTTCGGCATCGGCTTTTATAACTATGGCTACGTTCTGCGTGACCCCTATTTTCTCCAGGCGGTAAAGAATACCTTTATCCTGGTATTCATCACCGTACCGCTCTCAACCGGACTTTCGCTGCTTATCTCCCTTGGCCTCTGCTCTATAGACAAGCTTCGCGAGGCGTTTCAGACGGTGTTCTTCCTGCCCTACGTGACAAACACACTTGCCGTGGGACTTGTATTTATGATACTCTTCAAGCCCACCGTGTATAACGACGGACTCGTAAACGCCTTTCTCTCTATGTTTGGCGTTACGCCAATTGATTTTATTGACGGTCCCTACTGGGCGAAGATGCTTGTGCTTTGTCTTTACACTATCTGGATAGTTATGCCCTTCAAGATACTTATATTCACAAGTGCAATAGCCTCGGTGCCGAAGGCATATTACGATGCCGCCCGCGTTGACGGTGCAACCGATAAGAGGATGCTTCTCAAGATAACCCTCCCCATAATCTCTCCCACTATTTTTTATCTTGTTATTACGGGCTTTATAGGAGCCTTCAAGGCATATAGTGACGCGGTTGCCCTCTTCGGCACCGACCTTAACGCCTCGGGTATGAATACCACCGTCGGCTACGTTTACGATATGCTGTACGGCGACGGCGGCGGCTATCCGTCCTTCGCCTCTGCCGCAGCAATCATACTATTCGCTATCGTTCTTACCATCACCTGCATTAATCTTATCGTAAGTAAGAAAAGAGTTCATTATTAAGAAAGGAGGCTCGGGATGAAAGCCACACCTGATTATTCCTTAATACGCGAGAGGCGTGAGAGAAATCAGAAAATAAAGAAGGGCGTCACCTATACGTTTCTCGGAATATGGGCCGTCGCGGTCATATTTCCGTTTTATTGGATGCTTCTCACCTCATTCAAGAGCTTCGGTGACTACAACGCCGAGAGCCTGCCCCAGTTTATCACGCTGAATCCAACGCTTGAAAACTATATTATCGCATTCACCTCGGTGCCCCTGCTTGATTATTTTATAAACACGCTGATATTCACCCTCGTGACCACTGCACTTATGATGGTTATTATCATCCCTGCCGCATTCGCCTTTGCAAGACTTAATTTTAAGGGCAAGAATATCCTCTTCCTGCTTATTCTCTCACTGATGATGATACCGAACGAGCTGGTCATTATCACCAACTTCGTCACTATAACCAATCTTGACCTTCGCAACACCTTTACGGGACTTATTCTTCCATCGGTGACGTCGGTATTTTATATCTATCTTCTTAAGGAGAACTTCGCCCAGATTCCCGACGAGCTTTATCTCGCCGCCAAGGTGGACGGTACGGGCGATTTCAAGTATATGATTAAGGTTATGGTGCCTATCTGCAGGCCAACCGTTGTCACCATCACTATTTTGAAGGTTATTGAGTGCTGGAACTCTTACGTCTGGCCAAGGCTTATTACCGACGACGAGGATTATTTCCTGCTCTCTAACGGAATACAGCAGATTCGCGAGAACGGATTCGGCCGCGAGAATATCCCCGCTATGATGGCGGCGGTCGTGGTTATCTCACTTCCCCTGATAATTCTCTTCATCGTCTTCCGCAGAAGAATTATGGCGGGCGTGGCTCAGGGAGGTACAAAGGGATGAGAATGTTAAGCAAAGTTGTCATTTTGATACTTTTGGCCGCGTTTACCGCGATTTTTCTTGCATCCTGCCACGGTGCAAGGGTAATTGAGGAGTTTGAGATTCCTGCGGAATTTGACACCACAAAGGAGTATAACATCACCTTCTGGGCGAAGAACGATAACAACACCACCCAGCAGAGGATTTATTACGATGCGGTAGCCGGCTTTGAGGAGCTTTATCCCAATATCAACGTTACCATAAGGGCCTTTACCAACTACAACGATATTTATAAAGAGGTTCTTACCAACATACAGACGGGCACTACGCCTAACGTCTGTATTACCTATCCCGATCATATTGCCACCTATATTTCGGGCCAGAACACCGTTGTTCCCCTTGACACGCTTCTGGTTGATGAAAGGTATGGGCTTGGCGGCTCAGAGGTTAATTTTGATTCACCTACCAGGGATGAGGTGATAGGTAAGTTTCTTGAGGAGGGCAGGATCGACGGTGTGCAGTACGCCGTTCCCTTTATGCGTTCAACCGAGGCCTGCTACGTAAACGCGGATTACGTTCGTGCACTTGGCTTTGAGCTTCCCGACAAGCTGACCTGGGACTTTATTTTTGAGGTCTGCCGTGCGGCACTTGAGCCTGTGAGGTATGATGATGACGGCAATCCGATCTATATAAACGGTCAGTCCATAATGGTGCCCTTCCTCTATAAATCAACCGACAATATGATGATCCAGATGCTAAAGCAGAAGGGCTATGATTATTCAAATGATCAGGGCGAGATACTTATCTTCAACGACGGCACCAAGGAGCTGCTGTATATGGTGGCTGACAGGGTAGGGGACAGGACGCTTACTACCTTTGATATAGAAAACGCCTATCCCGGCGATCTTATCAATTCGGGCCATTGTATCTTCGGCGTTGACTCCACCGCGGGTGCTACCTGGATCGGCAGCGGTGCTCCTAACTATGAAATTTCTGCCGACCAGATGGTTGATTTTGAGCTTGCGGTTAAGGAAATCCCCCAGTTTGATCCCGATAATCCCGTTATGATTTCCCAGGGTCCTTCTATTTGTATTTTTAACAAGAGGGACAGCGGTGAGGTTCTTGCCTCCTGGCTCTTCACACAGTACCTTCTCTCCAACGAGGTGCAGATAGCCTACTCCCAGACCGAGGGCTACGTTCCCGTCACTCTGAAGGCACAGAGCAGCGAGGAGTATCAGGACTATCTCTCGCGTGCGGGAGAGCTTGACGAGAGCGGCAGCGGTGATTTCTACTACGCACCGAAAATTGCCGCCTCAAAGCTTCTGCTTGACAATATTGACAACACCTTTATCACTCCCGTATTCAACGGCTCGGTATCTCTGCGTAACGCCGCGGGCCTTATGATCGAGGAGACGGGCAAGTCGGTAAGGCGTGGAATAACCATAGACGACGCAAGGCTTGAGTCTATTTTCAGCAGGGTGAAATCTCTCTATAAGCTTGGCGAGATCAGCGATTCAACCTTGGGCGAGCGTGAGCTTGGCCCTATGCCCACCACCTCGGTTATGCTTCTTGTGTTGATCGGCGTGGTTTGGCTTGGAATAGGAGGCTACGTGCTGTACGGCTATCTTGCCGCACGAAAAAAGCAGAGAAAATAAATTTTCCCTGAAAATATTGACTTATCTGTTATTTTGTGTATAATATAATTGTACTTGATTTTGTACGCATATTTTTTATTTAATCGACGCCTTAAAGGTGGAAAAGGAGAAAAAAATGAAAAAAATTTTGGCATTAGCTTTAGTAATTGCTACCTTCGCCTTCGTTCTTGTTGGCTGTATTGATCCCCAAAAGCCTAAATTTGATCCTAACCAGAAGAGTGAGGGTACTATGACTTATGCGGAATACGTTGCCGCAAAGCTTGATGACGCGGTTGTTATCGAGGGCTTCGTACAGGGCAAGCAGTCTTGGTGGGATAACAAGGCTACCATCTATCTTCAGGATGGCGACGGTGCATATTTCGTATATGAGATGACCTGCTCTGAGGAGGATTATGCAAAGCTCACAACAGGTACTAAGATTAAGGTTACAGGCTATAAAACCGAGTATCACGGCGAGATCGAGGTTGACTCCGGTGCTACCTTTGAGATCATCGAGGGTGTACAGTGGGTTGCAGCTCCTACCGACGTTACCGCTCTTCTCGGTAAGGATGAGCTTGTTGACAAGCAGAATATGCTCGTTTCCTTCAAGGAGATGACCGTTGTTTCCATTGAGTTCAAGGGTGGCCAGCCCGGTGACGATATCTGGGTTACTCTTTCCAAGGACGGTGCAGAGTACAGCTTCTGCGTAGAGGTTTACCTCACCGGCACCGATACCGACGTTTATAAGACTGTCGAGGGCCTTAAGGCGGGCGACGTTATCGACGTAGAGGGCTTCCTTTACTGGTATGACGGCATTAACACCCACATCACCAAGGTTACCGTTAAGTAATAAAATCGCCTGTACGTAGGGCAGAAATTTATACAAAAAAGCGGTGCTGTGCTTCTTTAGCACAACCCTGAAAGAGGGCGGGGAGCTTAGAATCCCTGCCCTCTTTATATTATCAGCAGACTATATATTGTCGGGCACTCACGCCCGATTATTTGCTTTAGTGGATCGGAATTTTGTGACGTATATTTTTCTTGACATACGCCTTGTTTTCATTTATAATATACTTAACAGATAAAGAGGAGTAAAAATATGAAATACGTAGATTTCCAGGGTAAAAGGCTTTCTCTTCTCGGATTCGGTGCTATGCGTCTGCCCACGCTCGGATCGGACGATAATATTAACTACGCCGAGGCAGAGCGGATGATAGACCGTGCCATTGAGGCGGGAGTTAATTATTTTGATACCGCCTATCCCTATCACGGCGGAAATTCGGAGATAGTTACGGGTAAGATACTTACAAAGTACCCCCGCGACAGCTATTATCTTGCCTCAAAATATCCCGGCCACCAGGTGCTTGACGAATACACCCCCGCCACTATCTTTGAGGAGCAGCTTAAGAAGTGCGGAGTTGAGTATTTTGATTTTTACCTTCTTCACAACGTCAGCGAGAGCTCTATTGCCACCTACCTTGATGAGAGATGGGGCATTATTGACTATTTCGTGGAGCAGAAGCGTCTTGGCAGGATAAAGCATCTTGGCTTCTCCACTCACGGTCTGCCCGAGAATCTCCGCGAGTTTCTTGATGCCGCAGGCGATAAGATGGAGTTCTGCCAGATACAGCTTAACTACCTTGACTGGACTCTTCAGCGGGCGAAGGAAAAGTGCGATATGCTTATGGAGTGGAATATTCCCGTATGGGTTATGGAGCCCGTTCGCGGTGGCAAGCTTGTGGATAAGCTACCCGAGTCGGTGAAGGCTACTTTTAAGTCTATGCGTCCCGACGAGAGCCTTGCCTCCTGGTGTTTTCGCTGGCTTATGACTCTTCCCAATATGGGTGTAATACTCAGCGGTATGTCCACTATGGAACAGCTTGAGGATAATATCAGAACCTTTGAAAACGACATTCCTCTCACCGACGGCGAGATAAACGAGCTTTACGCTATCGCCGAGAGCCTTAAGAATAACATACCCTGTACCGCCTGCCGCTATTGTGTGGACGGCTGTCCTATGGGGCTGAATATTCCTATGCTTATTGAGGTCTACAACGACCTTCGCTATGCGACAGGCGTGAACAGTGCATCTAAAATTGAGTTTATGCCCGAAGATAAGCGTCCCACCGCCTGCATCTACTGTAGCAACTGCGTAAAGATGTGTCCGCAGAATATAGATATTCCGAAGGTTCTTATGGACTTCTCCCGCCTGCTCGAGACCATCCCCTCCTGGCGTCAGATATGTGCCGAGCGTGCAGAGGCGGCGAAGAAAATCTCGGATAATAACGGGAAATAATTTCTCGCCTTATGAAATAAATAGAGGCTGTCTCAAATGCAAATTTGAGGCAGCCTCTTTGTGTGTGGGATAGTCAGATTTGAGGAAGAAGCGTCGTTTTCCGCCCCGAAGACGTATTAAATACGTCGAGAGGAAGGAAACGGCGGTAGAAAAAGTCCATAAATTCAGAAGAATTTCGCAGAAATTCAACCTTTTCTGTCTCATTTACACTTTTTGTTGTAAATATGGTCTTTTTAATACTTTTTCGGACTTTTTCGGTCTTACCAAATGTGACAGCCCCTTTTTATTATAAATAAAGCACCCCGTTGCTTTTGTTTGCAACGGGATGCTGAATTTTTGGGATTATTTGTTTATCTGATATTTTGTGCCCTGAGGAGTATCCTGAAGGATAACGCCCTTTTCGG
>JAZNWM010000216.1:0-6386 GCA_045593345.1 Eubacteriales bacterium | reverse complement strand
TTTATCTTAAAATTCCCTCGCTTAGGCTTTGTTCGGCGTATAGGGCGGTAAATTTTTGCTAAAGCCGTCATTTGCCCTCGCTCGATGTAGATCAACTACGCCTTCGGGAAGCAAGCGGTTCTTTCATCTCGGAATTTACTTAACAACCAACCGCTAAACGATAAAAAACAGAAAATGTAAATTGAAATTTACATTTTTTGCAACTTTTATTATAAAAAAACAGAGGTGCAAAGCTGGGCACCTCTGTTTTTTGCTTCTGATTTATTAGCTTTTACTCAATGCCAAGAAGATATTCCAGGCTGACGTTCAGTATCTCGGCAAGGGCGAGTAGCTCGTAGTCGGCTACGAAGCGGGTTCCAATTTCAATTCTGCTGACGCTGTCACGCTCAATATTGACGCCCGACACCTGAAGCTTTGCCGCAAGATCAAGCTGCGACAGCCCAAGGCTCCTTCTCGCCGCCTTCACTCTCTCACCGCATATATTTTTCTTACCGTTAAAGTCATAAATCTTCATACCAAGCTCCATTTTTGTGTTAATGTTAAGAATTTACTTGACTTTAACATATTTTTCTGCTATAATTGTGTTAAAGATAAGAATTTTTAAACTTAAATCTACAAAATATGCTTGAAAATTATAAAATACTATGATATATTAAATTCAAAGATAATATTTACGCTTTTTTAAGCAGCTACAGTTTAGCTTTTTATCTTATCATAAAAGGAGGATTTCAGGATGAAATCAGGATACGGCTTAAGTCTTTGCGGTGGGGTGAAGATCATTTTAATTCTCTTGCTTGCATTTACGCTTGTCGGAGGCTCGGCATATCTTGTCCTGCCCGTTGTGGGCATTGATATGGTAGAAAACACTATCGATATGCTCCTCGGTGATATGGGCTGGCTTGAGAAAACTGACGAGCACCTTGCCGATATGGGCTATGAGGGGGAGGTGGAGCTTAATATTTCTTCCCAGTTCTCGGGCCTTGCGGCACCTGTCGTCGTTAGCTCCTCCTTTATGGGCTACGGCTCGGGCGACGATGAGGTATGCGATATGGTAATAACTCTCGGCACGCCTGATATACAGCACAGCTTTGATCTTTTCTATTCCGAGGAGGTTATAGTTCTCGGTGGCCTTGGTGGTGACGACAGCAATACTGCCATCTCCATTCCTCGCGAGAATATCAGGGCGGCTCTTGATGGCTCTGTATTCCATCCCGACAGCGGCTCGGAATACGCTCTTGACACCGACACCTACGACCTTGTTTGCGAGGCAATTGATAATGCCGACGAATCGACAGAGGACCGGCTTTCCGAGATGCTCTCAAGGATTTTAGAGCGTAGCTATGAGTACGGCGAGAAGGAAAGACGTATCTACTTTGTCGAGGGTGAATTTGCACTTGAGCGTGTAGAGGAGTGGCACCTTGACGGCGAGGATATTTCCCATATCATCGACATCGTATTTGAGGAGCTTGTTGAGTCCGATCTTACAGGTGATGCAATCAATTCTCTTCCTAATTTTGAGCTTACTACTACTATCGATGCAATCAAGGAGACCTTCCGCGATGCAAAAGTGGATATGACCTTCGTTATCAGCCACTCCAGGCTTTCTGAGGCAAATATATCCATCAGAACGAAGAACGGCGGCTCTGACGAGCAGCTTGATATCGCCCTTACCGTAGAGGGAAATAAGAACGACTCTACCGTTATTCTTGACGTCTCCTCAAATACCGTTACGGGCGATGGCGAGGAGCGTGACGGCATTAACATACGGCTTGACCGCAGGAGCGAGGGTGATAAGAACGAAACCGATATTTTGGTTCTCCTGGCAGGCGAGAAAACTCTGGAAATTAATATTGACCACGATGCCGAAAACGGAGACTATACCGCAGATTTTTCCACCTACGTAGGCGATATTTCAAGCACGTTTACCGTTGAGGGTAGATTGTTAAGGTATAAGTGGTACTCGGGCTATGAGTTTTCTGTTGATAATTATTCTATTAACGGTACGTCTGGACTTCCCGACGGTCAGCCCATTATTTCCATCGTGATGAAGAAAAATCCCGAGGCGAGGGAGCTTACTCCTCCCGAGGCGGATAATCTCTTTACTATGACCGAGCAGATGATAGACGAGCTTGTTGCTGGATTTCCCGTTAACAGATTTCTTGAGATCCTCACTCAGCTTAACGGGGACAAGGTGGTTTATACTGAGGAGGGCATTCCTGTAACTAATGGCATCGCGGTGGAGCAGCTTTCCGACAGCCTGCTAAGCTATTTTAAGAAATACCATTACAGATATCCAAACGATACTGCTCCTCAGGTTAACAGGATATATTATTATCACGAGGGGCTGGGGCTTTACTTCCTTCTCAGCTATTCTGAGAGCCTTAATAAGTATAACGTATCGCTTTATTATAACCCCGGCGACCTTCTCCGGGAATACCATCCTGTAAGGCTTGGCACGGGAGAGATTATCGTTCATGACCTTAAGTATATGGGCTATATTCCTTCGGATTGTAATTATCCTGTAACCGATATTTACGTCTGTACTATATGCGGACAGGAGATCCAGCAGCAGGGAAGCACTATAACCGGCCACGGCTACGCGATCAGCGAGGTTGAGTACGAGTACGAGCTTGGCAAGATCGCGAATGCACAGATCACATACTGTATAAATTGCAATAAGATAGAGTCGATCAGATTTGATGATAAATATATTAATTGCTTTAATATGTTTGATCCTCCCGAATTATCGGCTTATTCCGGATCTGAAATCAAGCATCTCGTTCTTCCCGACGCCGTTTTTGAATATGAGGGAATGATTGATTTCAAGTTTTCTAACGGCTCCGGCTTTGAGAATATCCTTTCGCTTAAAATTCCCGAGGGCAGAAGGATAATTGAGGATGAAAGCTTTGATACTGCAAGGAATCTGCAGGTGCTGGTTCTTCCCTCTACTCTGACCGAGATAGAGGACGGTGCATTCACCACGGGCACTGATCTGAAGTACGTTATTTTCCTTGGCACAGAGGAGCAGTGGCAGTCTGTTAATCTTAATGGTTATGCTGAAAAATGGGTAGACGTCAACCTGATTTTTGCACCGAATGGCGTTTCTGCATCCGAAATATATTCACGCTGCCTTGATCTTGACGGAGTGGAAGAGAAGCTTGGCGAGAAGAAAACGCAGACAGAAGGCATTGATGCGGCACTCTCCCTTGCAGATACATATGATAAAGTAAGCCTGGTATATGACGGCAAGGTATCACTTGCGGCATACGATATCACCCTTGATATTCTCGCGGTTGCGGAGGTCGGCGAGGGCGTCAGCACCGTAAGGTTAATCAATCCCGATACCGCCGAGCTGATAGGCGAGCTTGAAATAGACGAGCCTATATCCTCTATGGACTTCGACGGCGGCAGATTGGCTCTCGGCTCCACGTCATCACAGCGTGTATATATTTATACCGTATCCTCCGCCGAGCTTACTCATTTTGATCTTCCACAGGAGAGGGGAATAGTAAAGCAGGTATTCGTCGACGGTGACAGCATCTTCGTCCTTATCGGATATACGAACTCTACGACGACGGTTTATCGCTATTCAGCCGACGCAGGCGAGCTTACGAAGATATACGAGGAATACGGACTAAGTGCGGTCTTCCTCCGCGAGCATCATCGTATTCTGGCACAGAGAAACGGCTTCCCGAGATCGGTCTACCTCTTTGATACCGAAGCAGGCGAGCTTATCTCCTACGTTCATTGTGAACACGCCGATCTTAACACCTTCGATCAGGGCTACGTTTACGATATTTACGATGACGTCTACTACGATATCGGTCTTAACCCCCGTCCGTCCCGTCCCGATTTCACCAATGCCACTCTTACGCTTGAAACTGGCGTGTGTGTGATTGCCAACGTGGGCTATACCAAGGCTACGGCCGTTGCGATGGTATCCGACAGTGAGCTTAACATCAGCCTCGCGGTATCGCTTGGCGACGGTACGGTTCTCTATGATTATTACGCCGAGGAGGCTCTTGCTACAGCGGACGGCGGTGTCCTGGTTTACACCCCCGACGGCTACGGAGTGGTTCTCATTGAAAAATAAAATACGTTTTAGCAATAAAAAAAGCCTCAGACCTTCCTTTCGGTTGGTCTGAGGCTTTTTATCAGCTCTCCTCGGGATGCTTTGTATTACCCGAGATGTTTTTCTTGAGATCCTCCTTGGGAATAAGGAATCTTCTGATGGCGAAGAGTCCTGCGATACATACGATGCATACGATGTTGCTTAGTGCACTTGTATGGTCGATGATAACGTATCTTGCGATAGCGAGGATAAGAACCTCCAGGGTGTTTGCAGGGGTAAGGTCGATCAGCATACTTGCGAACTCAAGACCGATTACGATAGTAAGCACGGCGTGTAAGAAGTGGGATGGATCGGTAAGGTATCCCTCTATCGTGAAGATGTTGATTACCTCGGTTACGAGCATATATCCCATAGCACACAGGGTTACTATGGCGATAACGATCTCAACCGCCTCGATTATAACGTGTAATATTTTTTCCGCAGCCTTAAACATTGTGTTTCTCCTTGCAATTTTGTCAAAAATAAAATCCAAGGAGTATTTTACAACAAAAGTCGTAATTTGTCAACCGAATTTTTGATTTCTCTTTACATTAATAATATTTTGTGCTAAAATATATATGTGAAAATATCGGCAAATCAGGCTTTGAGGAGGGAGAAGATATGTTAGAGGGAAAATTCAAGCTGAAAAGCGAGTTTCAGCCCACAGGCGACCAGCCAGAGGCAATCAGAAGGCTGACCGAGGGCATCCTGGCAGGCGAGAGGGCACAGACTCTGCTCGGCGTTACCGGCTCTGGCAAGACCTTTACTATGGCGAACGTTATTGCAAATCTTAACAGACCTACTCTCGTCCTGGCACATAACAAGACTCTCGCGGCACAGCTCTGTACCGAGTTCCGTGCCTTCTTCCCCGAGAATGCGGTGGAATATTTCGTTTCCTACTACGATTACTATCAGCCAGAGGCGTATATTCCCGGCAAGGACGTGTATATCGAGAAGGACGCGATGGTAAACGATGAAATAGATATGCTCCGTCACAGTGCCACCAGTGCCCTCTTCGAAAGGCGTGACGTCATTATAGTGGCGTCGGTGTCCTGCATCTACTCGCTGGGTGATCCAAACGAGTATCAGAGCCTGCTCGTATCGGTAAGGGTAGGGCAGCAGATGTCCCGTGATGAGCTGGTACGCCGTCTTGTTTCCATCAGCTATGAGCGTAACGACGTAAACTTTGTTCGTAATAAATTCCGAGTACGCGGTGACACTGTTGAGGTTTTTCCCGCATCCAAGCGTGACAGTGCCTTCCGCATCGAGTTCTTCGGTGACGAGATCGATCGCATCAGCAGGGTAAATCCCCTGACTGGCGACGTTTTAGAGCATCTCAGCTACGCCCCCATCTTCCCCGCAACCCACTACGCCGTATCGGACGATCGACGCGAGGCGGCACTCCAGGAGATAGAGGCCGAGATGCGTGAGCGTGTAGAGTATTTTAAATCACAGAGCAAGCTTATCGAGGCACAGCGTATTGAGGAGAGAACTAAATACGACCTTGAGATGCTTCGTGAGGTTGGCTTCTGCTCGGGCGTTGAGAACTACTCCCGCGTCCTGTCGGGCAGACCTGCAGGATCGACTCCATATACGCTGCTTGACTATCTTCCGAAGGACTTTATACTCTTCGTGGATGAGAGCCACGTCACTCTGCCCCAGGTTCGCGGTATGAGCGGCGGCGACTACGCCAGAAAGAAGAACCTGGTTGATTTCGGCTTCCGTCTGCCCTCGGCCTTTGATAACAGGCCTCTCTTCTTTGAGGAATTTGAGGAGAAGATAGGTCAGACTATATTCGTCAGTGCCACCCCCGGCCCGTATGAGAAGCAGGAAAGCTCCTCGGTTGCCGAGCAGCTTATCCGTCCCACCGGGCTTATTGATCCGAAAATTGACGTCAGACCTGTAGAGGGGCAGGTGGACGATCTTATCGGCGAGATCCGTACCACTACCGCAAGGGGAGAGAAGGTGCTCGTCACCACTATGACCAAGAATATGGCAGAGGATCTTACCGAGTATCTTTCCACCCACGGGATCAAGGTAAAATATATTCACCACCAGGTTGAAACGCTTGAGCGTATGGAAATTATCCGCGATCTTCGTCTTGGTGAGTTCGACGTGCTTGTTGGTATCAACCTTCTTCGTGAGGGACTTGATATTCCCGAGGTTTCTCTTGTAGCAATACTAGACGCAGATAAGGAAGGCTTCCTTCGTAGTGAAACCTCTTTGGTGCAGACCATAGGCCGCGCCGCCCGTAACGCTAACGGTCAGGTTATTA
>JAZNWM010000215.1:0-3401 GCA_045593345.1 Eubacteriales bacterium | reverse complement strand
TAGCCCTCGTCGCCCTCCTTGAGGACGGTGACTCTTATTGTTGCGGTCTTACCGTCGGGGGTTCTTGCAGTAACCGTCGCACCGCCGCTGTGAACGGCAACGATCTTGTTGTTAACAATATTGATGGCATCGCTGTTGTAGGTGTTTGTGTAGGTGATAAGCTCACCCCACTCGGTAGCAGGATATACTACGGGTGCAAGGCTGTAGACCTCGTTGGGGCTTAAGGTGATGTGCAGATCCCTTGTAATGCTGCCGTCGGTGTTGGTGAAGCCAAAGGCCTCAAATTTGTCGGGCAGGGCAATCTCGTAGGTTGCAGAGTTCATCGCATAGTCGTAGCACGCGATGGTAAAGGTGTTCTTGTTGTACGCACCGGCAATGATCTCGTCAATATAGTCGGTAAGCTCGTACTGAACGTATGTTGTAGAGTTGTACTCGGAATAAATGGGGGTTGCGTATTTCTCGAAGGAATAATAGGTGGGATTACCGTCGGCATCCTTACCTACGTAGCCCGCCTGAAGTGCCATAGAGTAGTGGTTATCGTATATAGCCATCTTGGCGTACAGACGGTTGCTCTTGGTAGAGCGGTCGTATTCAACGAAGAATTCGCAATCCGAGAGAACGGGTGCGGTAAAGTCGGTGGTAAGGGGGAAGGTGAATACGTTGTTAAGGTTAGTATCCTCTCCTCCGTCGCCGTAATCAAGATAACCCTTCATCGTAACGGTATACTTGGTATTGTTCTTCAGGTTCATATCGATAGCACTGAATTCAATATCCACGTTGGCGGGATTGATGGGGCCGCCGTCACCGTAGGATTTTCTGATATCGTAATCCACCGTCTGATATACCGTTTCACCGGTAGAATCCTCGGTAATAACGATCTCAATTCTCTCCGCGTTTCTGAGCAGACCTGCCCATACGTATCTTAAGGAGTTTATCTCGTTGTTACCGGTCTGGTTGGAGATGGCGATATACTTTCTGTCAGCCGCGATGATCTTATTCGCGGGATTCTGCTCGAAGTAGTAAGAGCCGAGATAGCTTACGTAGTCGCCTGTAGATCCGCCGATGGGACGGGTAGCGTAAGCATCGGGAAGGGTCTTGTCAAGGGGATCGATAGAGTCGTCAAGCTCGTCTCTGTTTGTCGCGAAGTAGTCAAGGTCAAAGAGGGGGGATACGGTCCAGTCACCGTAGAAGGCAAGATAGGGAACGTTAAGATCCTGAGTATTGTCGGCGTTGTCGAGCATAATGAAGCCCTCAACGTACATACCGTTCTCGAAGGAATCGTTAAGATATTTCTTGTCCTCGGCGGAGAGGGTGATCCTCACGCTGACCTGTGCGGTCTTGCCTGCGTCAACGGAGATGCTGTTTCCGTTCTGCTTACCATCGCTTACCGACAGGATCTCAACCCTTGCACCGGAAAGCTGGTATGCCTCCTCGGTTACCGTGGTCTCGCCCTGTGCGGTCTTGGTCTCGCTCACACCCTCGGTAAGCACGTGGTAGCCAAGCTCGTAGGTAAGTGTCTCGGAGCCGAAGTTCACAATGCCGAAGTTAAGCGTGTAAACACCGGTCTTATCAGGGTCATCACCAAGCTCGATCTTGGATTTATCCATAACCGAGCCGTCTTTGTTATAGGTTGCGATATATGCGTTAGTAGCTGCAGAGTCAGTCAGGTTAGCAAGTCCGGCACCCTGCTTTCTTACGGCGTAGGGCAGGCCGTTTTTACCGAGTGTAATATCCGCCGTGGACATAAGAAGTCTGTTTACCATAGCGGTGATCTCTACGGCGTCGGTATCAGCGTCGTAGCCAAATTTATTGATAACGTACTGGCGGAGAAGTGCTGTTACGCCTGCAACGTTGGGTGTCGCCATCGAGGTTCCCGAAATTCTGTCGTAGCTCTCGCCGGGAACGGCAGAGAGAATAGAACCGCCGTGTGCAGTGATCTCGGGCTTGATCTGGAGGTCGGGAGTGGGACCCCAGGAGGAGAAGTCGGAGATGAAGGGGCCGGAGGTCTGAGAGCGGCTGATGGTAATAGTACCGCCGCCCGCCTTCGCAAGCTCCTCACCGTCATCCTGAGAAATAGAGCATACGGCAATATTTACCTCGCCAACGTTCATACGGATATCACCCGATACGTTGTTGTAGATAATTACGCCTGCTGCACCCATTTCCTCGGCGAGTGCTGCCTTTTCCTCGAAGGTGTTGTATCCACGCTTGATAAGGGCGATCTTGCCCTTGACGTCAATACCCGTATAGTCTGCTGCGGTACGACCCGCACCTGCTACAACCACGTATTCCATTTCGATAGAGTCAACACCCGCGGGGAGAAGCTCCTCAACGAAGTTTTTCTGCTCGGAGAAGCGGTCGTTGGACTCAACGAAGTAGATAATAGAGCCGTTGTACTTAAGGTAGGGAGTCTTTGCACCCTCGATAGATGCAACCGAGAGAGCACCCTTGTATGTAGAGGGCGAGCCTACGGTAGAGCTGTCGGGGTTTGAGGTAAGGGGAAGGTTACCGTTCTTGTCGGAGGAGTATGCCGAGTTAAAGCTGTTTGATGCAGCAACAACCAGCGAGATTCCTCTCTCGCGGATTTTTTCGTATACACCGGACACGACCTCCTTGTCAGACTCACGGCTGAAGCCGCAGGAGGTACCGATAGACATATTGATAACGTCTACACCAAGGGTTACACAGTCCTCAAGTGCCGCGAGGATCCAGGAGGTATGAGAGGTAGCCTCGGTATCCGAGAATATCTTCATAGCCGCGATCTGTGCACCGGGGGCAACACCCACGAACTCGCCGGTATAGTCCTCGCTCTCGATATGCTCAAGGTAGTTACCTGCAATTACGCCCGAAACGTGGGTTCCGTGGTTGGAGAGCAGGGGGAATACGTCAGAGTCGTTGTCTGCGTAGTCAAATCCGAAGGGGATCTTGTCGCTTATGTATACGTCCTCGGGAGTAAGACCTGCCTCTCTCTTCTCGGCAGCCATATCGTTATTCGCGAGGATTGCAGAGAGCTGTGTGAAGTTAAGTCCCAGCTTGCTTCTGTCGGCGGTGAAGTATTTGTCGAGGAAGGCAGAGTGATAGTAGTCGATACCTGTATCGAGGACTGCAACCACCATACCCGTTCCGTCGTAGCCGTACTTATCCTGGAAGCTGTCGCTGTTGAATATACCCGTTCCGTATACGTTTACGTCGTTCTCAACGAGCTTGGTCTCTGCGGCCTTGTAAACCTCGCCTACAATAACCTGTGCCTCGCCTGAGAGGGCCTTGCATACGTTGGTAAAATCACTTGCGGTGATTATCATCTCAAAGCCGGAGAAAACTACGTTATAGCTTTCGCCGAGAGTGTAATCTATTCCGTTAAGCTTATTTCTTAAGCTGTCGGCCTTGGCATTAATATTACC
>JAZNWM010000214.1:0-2930 GCA_045593345.1 Eubacteriales bacterium | reverse complement strand
TGGGCATCAACCTTCTCAGAGAGGGACTTGATATTCCCGAGGTATCGCTCGTTGCCATTCTTGATGCGGATAAGGAGGGCTTCCTCCGTAGCGAGACCTCGCTGATACAGACCATCGGCCGTGCGGCGAGAAACGTAAACGGCCACGTAATTATGTACGCCGACCGTATAACCGGCTCGATGCGTGCCGCCATTGACGAGACCGAGCGACGCCGCAGCATACAGATGAGGTATAACGAGGAGCACGGTATTACCCCCGAGAGCATTAAGAAGGCGGTTGCCGACGTTATTGAGATCGGCAGGAAGGCAAAGCCCGAGTCAAATAAGAAGCTGACTCGCCTCCAGCGTGAGAAGATGATAGAGCAGCTTACCGTCGAGATGCGAGAGGCCGCACGTGCTCTTGAATTTGAGAAGGCTGCCTATATCCGCGATAGGATAAAGGAGCTTCGCTCGGAGGGATAACCTACGAAATCAATTTTTTTAAAAACCAATTTGAAGCAAAAACGCAAGGAAATACAGTAAAATGCAAAGAAATATTGTCATTAAAGGGGCAAAAGTTAATAATTTAAAGAATATTTCGGTCACTATACCGAGAGATAAGCTGGTAGTTCTGACGGGACTTTCGGGCAGCGGTAAGTCATCGCTCGCCTTTGATACCCTCTATGCTGAGGGACACAGGAGGTTCGTTGAGAGCCTGTCCTCCTATGCCAGAATGTTCATTGGTCAGATGGATAAGCCCGAGGTAGATCTAATTGAGGGACTCTCTCCCGCCATCTCTATAGATCAGAAGACCACCTCCAAAAACCCCAGATCTACAGTCGGTACGGTCACCGAGATTTACGATTATCTCCGCCTGCTCTACGCCAGGGTAGGTACGCCCCATTGTCCCGTCTGCGGCAAGGAGATAAGACAGCAGACGCTTGATCAGATAGTTGACAGAATAATGGCTCTGCCGGAGGGAACCCGCTTTATGGTGCTTTCTCCTGTCGTCAGGGCACAAAAGGGTATGCACGAGAAGGTCTTTGCCGACGCACGGAAGGGCGGATTTGCCAGGGTACGCGTGGACGGAAATATGTACGACCTCTCCGAGCAGATTGACCTTGATAAGAATATAAAGCACGATATCGATGTGGTGCTTGACCGTCTTGTGCTCCGTCCCGACATACGCTCACGCCTTTCGGATTCGGTTGAGTCGGCTATAAAGGTTGCCGATGGCAGAGTCCGTATTCTCGTGGTTGACAGGGATGGTAATGAGGGCGAGGAGCTGGAATTCTCACAGAAATACGCCTGCGAGGAGCACGGCATATCCTTCCCCGAGCTGGAGCCCCGAATGTTCTCCTTCAACAATCCAATTGGTGCTTGCCCTGAGTGTGCGGGTATCGGAAATATGCAGCGTATCTCGGAGAAGAAGCTTATTCCGCACAAGCATCTTTCGCTCCGCGACGGCGGTATTGCGGTCAACGGATTTAAAAGTATGACTGAGGATTCCTGGACGGGTCCTCTGCTTGCCAGGGTGGGCGAGAGCTTTGGATTTACCCTTGATACACCGCTCGGCGAGTACTCGAAGGAGGCTATGCACGCCCTTATGTACGGTACGGGTGCCAGAAGATACAGCGTTACCCGCTATTTCGGTGGCCTCGGCAGAGAGCAGTATACCACCTTCGACGGCATTATTCCTATGATAGAGAAGCGTATGAAGATGCAGGGAGGCGACTATTATCAGGAGTTTGTTGAGGAGGTTGCCTGTCCCGCCTGCCGTGGCAGACGCCTTTCGGATATGGTTCTTGGCGTTACCGTCGGAGGCCTTAATATCGACGAGATATGCAGACTTTCTATTGACAGAATGCTCGCCTTCGTGGAGGAGCTTTCTTTCGGCGAGGAGCAGGCAAGGATTGCTAAGGAGATACTGAAGGAGATCAAGGCACGCTTAAGCTTCCTTGTCAGCGTGGGCCTTGAGTATCTTAACCTCGCCCGTACCGCAGGCACTCTCTCGGGCGGCGAGGCACAGCGAATCCGTCTTGCTACGCAGATTGGATCGGCACTTACGGGCGTTCTCTATATCCTGGACGAGCCCAGCATCGGCCTGCATCAGCGTGATAACGGCAAGCTTATCGGCACGCTGAAAAGGCTTCGCGATCTTGGTAACAGCGTTATCGTGGTTGAGCACGATGAGGACACGATGCGTGAGGCTGATTTTATCGTTGACGTCGGTCCCGGTGCAGGTATTCACGGCGGCGAAATAGTCGTCAGCGGCACGCCGGAGGAGGTAGGAAAATGCGAAAGCTCCATAACGGGTGCCTATCTTTCGGGCAGAAGGACCATTCCCGTACCCAAGACGCGTAGGGCGGGCAACGGCAATTTTATCCGCATCATCGGTGCGGCAGAAAACAATCTTAAAAACATTAACGTGGATATTCCCCTCGGCACCTTCACCGCGGTGACGGGTGTTTCGGGCAGTGGAAAATCCTCGCTTATCAATTCTATTTTATATCGCACGCTGGCGAGGGATCTTAACCGAGCCATCACCTATCCGGGAAAGGTAGAGCGTGTTGAGGGACTTGAGCATCTTGATAAGGTCATCTCTATCGACCAGAGCCCTATCGGCAGAACGCCGAGATCCAACCCCGCAACCTATACGGGACTTTTCACCGATATACGAAACCTCTTTGCTCAGACTCGCGATGCGAAGGCAAAGGGATATTCCTCGGGCAGATTCTCCTTTAACGTCCGCGGCGGACGCTGTGAGGCCTGCGAGGGTGACGGCGTCAAGTGTATTGAGATGAATTTCCTTCCCGACGTCTACGTCAAATGTGACGTCTGCCAGGGAAAGCGATACAACCGCGATACCCTTGATGTAAAGTACAAGGGCAAGAGCATATACGACGTGCTTGAGATGTCGGTTGAGGAAGGAATAGCCTTCTTTGACGGACT
>JAZNWM010000213.1:0-2000 GCA_045593345.1 Eubacteriales bacterium | reverse complement strand
TGGATGAAGTGTGCCGAGATCACCGACAAGCTTATTGAGTGCCTCAGAAGCGGTGAGTATAAGTATATCCGCGTTAATTTCCCCAACGGAGATATGGTCGGACATACAGGCTCCTTCCTTGCTACCGAGTGCTCGATGGAGGCACTTGATCTTCAGCTGGCGAGAATTCTTAAGGTGTGTGACGAGGTTGGTGCGGTGGTACTTATTACCGCCGATCACGGTAACGCCGACGAGATGTATGAGATTGACAAGAAGACCAAGGCACCCAAGCTCAGCAAGGACGGTAAGCCCAAGGCAAAGACCAGCCATACCTTGAATCCCGTTCCCCTTATCGTTTACGACAACCTTTACGCCGATAAGTACACCTTAAAGCAGGGCAGAAGCGATTTCGGACTTTCCAACGTCGCCGCTACTACAGTAAATCTTCTCGGCTATGAGGCTCCCGAAATGTGGGATGAGTCGGTAATTGATTTCAAGTGATTCACTATCCGAGGCGGGAATTGAATAAACGCTCTCGCCTCGATTTTTTATACGCTATCCGTATCATAAGCGAATCCATTTGAGAAAGACTTTTATTTATGAAGAAAAATAAGAAGAAAAACACGAAAAAATCCTATAGACATCCCAACCGATTTATCTTTGGTCTGGCGAAGGGCATCTCACGCTTTTTATGCAAATTCGTATACAACGTAGAGGTCGTCAGAAACGAGCTTGAGGGCAAAACGGGCAGATGCGTTATTATCGCTAATCACGAGTCGGTCATCGACGTTCTCCCCGCGTATGCTATTGCTCCGCAGAACACCCATTTCGTAGTAAGCAAGGCAATGATGCAGGCTCTGCCTATCGCACCCCTTATGGAGATGGCGGGTACGATCGGTAAGAATCAGTTCCAGACCAGTGCACTTGATATGCGTCGTATGAAGGCGGTGCTTGACCACGACGAGCCGCTGATGCTGTATCCTGCGGGACTTATGACTGAGAGCGGTGCGTCGACTCCAATCCCGCTTGCTACCGCAAAGGTGCTTAAGTGGTTCAAGGCAGACGTATACGTTGCCCGCGTTAACGGTACCTATCTCACTAATCCAAAGTGGGCGAGGGTAAAGCGTCGGGGTAAGATCACCATTGATCTTTATAAGCTCGCCTCACAGGAGGACTTTGCCGCACTCAGTGACGAGGCAGCGGCAGAGCTTGTCACCGAGCATCTCTCCTTTGATGCCTACAGACATAACGAGGAGCATAAGGTTTATTACAAGAACGGCGATAACGTTGAGGGACTTGAGCACGTGCTTTACAAGTGTCCCGCCTGTAACAGCGAGTTTACCATTTGGGTAAGAGGCAGAAACAAGCTTTGCTGTGAGAATTGCGGCTATGGGGTAAAGAGCGATAACTACGGCATTCTCTCGCTCGTAGGCGAGGGAGATCCGATTTATAAATATCCCAGCGACTGGCACGCCTTTATCGAGGAGTCGGTCTACGAGTTCGTGAAGACACATCCGAATTTCTATTACGAGACTCACGCCGAGATCCACGCCATAAACGAGAAGAAGCACAGATACGAGAGCATAGGCCAGGGCAAGATCGGGTTTGATTTCAATAAGTTCGTAATGGAGGGCACTATTTACGGCAAGCCCTATACCGAGGAGATACCCACCCACGCCTTTCCCATTCTTCCTTTCCGTCCGGGTGCATATTTTGAGATACAGCACGGCGAGCAGGTCTACCGCATTATCCCGGATAATCCCAGTATTGTTATGAAATGGATATTTACCCTTAAGGCGACATTCCGTATAAAGCACGAGGAAAAAATGTAAATAAAAGGCAGAGACAAGCATTACCGTCTCTGCCTTTTCTATTTAATGGTAAAACACAGCTCTTAGCCAATAACAACCTAAATTGAACACGTCTTAAAAGACATATTTTGTGTATGATTTTGCCGAAAATTCTTGCAATATCCGCATATTACTTCAAATTTTCGACTCATCCTACGCAAAATCTGTTCT
>JAZNWM010000212.1:0-2452 GCA_045593345.1 Eubacteriales bacterium | reverse complement strand
TACGTCCGTACGGTTGCAGATAAATACGGCATCGATCCCTCATTCTACAAGGACAAGGATATTCATATCCACTTCCCCGAGGGTGCGATCCCGAAGGACGGCCCCTCTGCAGGTGTGACTATGGTTACGGCTATGGTCAGTGCTCTGGCGGGAATAAGGGTAAAGCGTGACGTTGCTATGACGGGTGAGATCACCCTTCGCGGCAAGGTGCTGGCCATCGGCGGTCTGAAGGAAAAGACTCTTGCAGCCTACAGATCAGGCATCAGCACGGTGCTGATCCCCGAGGACAATATGCGTGATCTTGACGATATTGACGCCGAGGCAAGAGAGCATCTCAGGTTTATCCCCTGCAAGACGGCTGACGACGTGCTTCGTGCGGCACTCTGCCAATAATTAAAAGGAACACATAAAAATGAAGATTAACGTCAATAATTGCGATATAGCTCTTACCGCAGGTGCGAGAGCACAGTTCCCACGGGATCCCAGGCCTCAGATAGCCCTGTCGGGAAGGTCTAACGTGGGAAAAAGCTCGCTTATCAACACCCTGCTGGGAAGAAAGTCGCTGGCGAGGGTTTCGTCGGCTCCCGGTAAGACTATAACCATTAATTTCTATAACGTAGACAAGAAGATATATCTCGTTGACCTTCCCGGCTACGGATACGCCAAGAGATCTATGGACTCCAAGCGTTCCTGGAGCAGTCTTACCGAGGATTACTTCCTTAAGAACCCCTCCTCCGACGCTCTGAAGCTGGTTATTCAGCTTATGGATATCAGGACCGGCCCCACCGACGACGATATTCTTATGATCAATATGATGCTGGAGCGAGAGATACCCTTTATCCTCGTTGCCACCAAGACCGACAAGCTGTCGAAGACCGCCCTGAAGAACAGAATAGAGGAGCTTCACCGCGAATTCTTTGATGGCACGGGCATAGAGATAATTCCCTTCTCCTCGGTCACACGCGAGGGCAAGGACGAGGTGTGGAAGAAAATTTTTGATGCAATTTCTTAAAATTTCAGAGGATTAATTATGGATAAGGTGTTATACTATCTTTTGTCGGCTGTCGCCGCCCTTATTGCCCTGACGGTACACGAATACTGCCACGGCTATGCGGCCTACAGGCTTGGCGACGATACCGCCAAATCTATGGGCAGGCTGACGCTTAACCCGATTCATCACATTGATCCCTACGGTGCGATATGTATGGTGCTGTTCCACATCGGCTGGGCAAAGCCCGTACCGATAAATCCGAGGAACTTCAAAAAGCCGAAGCGTGATTTTGCGATCACCGCGGCAGCAGGCCCGCTGTCAAATCTGATACTGGCATTTTTCTCGGCATTTCTCTACCTTCTGGTCTTCGCACTTGTCAGGGATATACGCTTTGAATCGAAAAATTTTCTTTACTATCTGATCGATAACACTCTGAGCTTTATTCTTATTTTCCATTCCGTCAACATCGGTCTGGGCTTATTTAACCTTCTGCCCATTCCACCCTTTGACGGCTCAAGGCTGCTTAACGTAATTCTGCCGCCCGACAAGTATTTCGCAATTATGAAATACGAGAGAAAAATATACCTTGGCGTTCTAATTTGGCTATTGCTGGGCGACTATGCGGCAATGGGAGTCAGAATGATACCCCTGGTGCAAAGCAGTCCCGTATTATATTGGCTGGCAGGAATTCTGTCGCTATCGGGTATGCTGGGCACAGTTATGGGCTGGGTATCCGATCTGATGCTCGCCTTCTGGCAGCTTATACCATTTCTTAAGGTGTGACCTTTTCTGAAAGGACTTTTTTATGATTGAACAGTTAACATACCGCCTCGATCAGTTTGAGGGGCCGCTTGACCTGTTGCTTACGCTTATCAGCAAAAATAAGGTCAGCATTACAGATATACCCATCTCGCTGATATGCGATCAGTATATGGAATATATTGAAGAGGCACAGCGGATGGACCCCGATATTGCCAGCGAGTTTATCGTTATGGCAAGCGAGCTTATGCTTATCAAGAGCAGAATGCTGCTTCCCCACGAGGAGGGTACCGAGAACGATCCTCGCCGCGAGATTGCCGATGCGCTTATGCTTTACCAGCAGGCAAAACTTGCCGCAAAGGAGCTTCGTCCAAGATATGACGAATATTCCGGCAGATTCGTAAAAGGCACCGATGACATTCCTCCGGAAAAGGGACTTCCCCTAAATTTAGACTCCGGAATGTTGATCAAGGCTCTTGAGTCTGTATTAAAGAGGATGAAGGTTGCCGAGTCCCAAAGGCATCCTACCGAGCTTGTTAATCCTCTTATCAAGCACAAGGTCATCTCTGTTGAAGAAAAGATCGAGGAGATGTGTCTTTTGCTTGAGGAGCAGGAAGAGGCCTCGCTCTTCTTCCTTTTAAAGGACTCAGAATCACGCTCGGAGCTTGTAGCGAGATTTATGGGTGTGCTTGAGCTTATTAA
>JAZNWM010000211.1:0-5598 GCA_045593345.1 Eubacteriales bacterium | reverse complement strand
GCGGGAGATTTTTTAAATAATTTATTGCAAATGAGATCGGAATGTGTTAATATAAAAGCAGAGATTTACTTCTTAATAAGGAGAAAATATGGAAAAATTAAAGAGCCTGTGGCTTTCCTTCGCAAAAAAATATCCGAGGGCGGCCGAATGGGTGAGAGAGGGCGGTCTGTTCCTGCTGGTCAGCACGGCAATAACGGTGTTCAAGTACCTTATCCTGACCTTCCTGCCCTATGCCTTTGCATTTATGGGAGACAGCTACGTGGGATTTCCCGGCATCGACATTACGCTGCTTGGCTACACCTTCAAGTGGTATATCATCGGCGGCAAGGCAGACTACTTCACCGCATATATGATCGCAATGATAATCGGCGAGGTGATAAACTTCCTTATCCAGAGAAAATGGGTATTTCGCTCAAACGGAAATATACTTTATCAGGGAGGCTGGTATGCCCTTGCCTTCTGCATCGTCACCTGTATTACCCTGTCCATCGACTCAATATGGAAGGGTGTTATCGTGAATTTCATCCCCGAGTGGTTTGCCAACGTGGGAACCATTATGATGAACGGCGGTATATCTATGGTGATAATATTCTTCGTCAACAAAATAGTATTCAACGATAAAAAAAGCAAAAAGCCCGAAAAGGAGCTTTCGGAAATATCTGATAATTAATTTTTGGAGGGAAATATGAAAAAGCTTTTAGTTGGTTTGGTAATTTCTCTGGCGGCACTTCTCGTCCTTGCGGGAGTGGCATTCGTGGCAGGCAACGTCTACGTGTCAAGTAAGAGTGCAGAGGATATTCCCAGTCACGTGGATATCACGCCCAACGAATACGGAACAGTCACCGCAGTAGGCCGCGGCCTTTACGACGAGAGGGGCGACCGCTTTGAGATCAAGGGCATAAACTTCGGCAACCTCTTTATTGCAGAGGGCTGGATGACGGTAAATTCGGTCGGTGCGTTATACAACGAGGACGGCAGCTTCAAGAAGGTAAATCCCGAGGGTGTTGTTGAGGAATACGAGGAGATATACCAGGAGGAAATGGATCAGATCCTTGCCGACAGGGTTAAGAGGGGCGACTTTACCGAGGAGCAGCTTCAGGATCTGCTTGATGCCTTCTTCTATGCATACTGCACCGAGGCGGATTTTAAGCTTATCAAGGACACCGGTCTTAACACCATCCGTCTGCCTATGTACTACCGCAACTTTATGGAGGGGCCCGACGAGGCACTCACGATGCGTGAGGATGCATTTGAAAAGCTTGACTGGTTTCTCGAGCTGGCGAGAAAATACGAGCTTAAGGTTATAATAGATATGCACGGTGTAGTCGGCGGTCAGTCGGGCTACGAGCACTGCGGCACGAGGGATATGGATTTCTGGGAGAATGAGACCTATATCGATTCTATGTGTCAGCTCTGGCGTAATATCGCCCTTCACTACGTAAACGACCGTCCCGATCTTGCCTCCACCATTCTGGCATACGATCTGGTAAACGAGCCCACCAAGAGAACGGCGATCGGCTCCGGCCCCCTGCAGTGGCAGGTTATGGACAGAATGTACGACGCCATCCGCGAGGTTGACGACCACCACGTTATCTCCATTGAGGGCGTGTGGTATCCCGTATCGCTCCCCAGCCCCGAGAAATACGGATGGGAAAACGTGCTTTACCAGTATCACTTCTACAACTGGAATCACAGCTCGGGCATCACAAACGAGATGTTCTACGGTCTTATGTTCGCACTTTACGCCCCCACCGATTTTGACGTACCGAAGCTTATCGGTGAGTTCAGCTTCTTTGATAACCAGGAGGCCTGGGCGAAGTATCTTGACAAATACGACCAGCTCGGCTGGGGCTGGACTATCTGGAGCTATAAGATAGTTTCGGTAGGCTGGTGGGACAGCTCCTGGGGTATAGCGGTAAACAAGCTTAACCTTCGCAACGAGGCAGGCACTCCCACCGCGGAATATAATCTGAAGCTTGACCTTCGCACCGCCTCCTACGATGAGATTATGGAGGTCTGGTCGGGCGAGAGGACCGAGTACGGCGGCCAGGAGGGCTCTTATAAGCTATACAGCGACGGTACGCTTTACAATGTGCTGAAGAGCTACTTTGGTGAGGACTTCAGGATCGACGAAAACTACGTTATTAAAAAATAACAAAACGAAAAGCCGACTCAAAACGAGTCGGCTTTTTTACGCAAATGACAGAATTAACCGATCACAGCGGGTGTGATGGTGCAGGTGGCACGAATTCTCGCCACGTCGGAATTAAGGAGGGTGCCCTTCTCGTAAAGCTCGGCGGCGAGCTTGTCAAGAAATTCGCGGTTTTCAGCGAGGATCTCCTTCGCCTTGAAGATAAATCTCTCAAGCTCGGCGGCAACAACGATTTCGCTCCTGCTGTCAAGCAGCTCGGACTCTGAACCGAAGCCGAGATTAGACACGCCGTATGTACCGATTCGTTTCGTGGACTTATCAATATGGCTAAGGGCAGAAACCAGGTCGGAGGAGGTTCCCGAGGCTACCTTACCGTACTTAAGCTCGGACGCCGCCTTGCCGCCCAGGGCAATAAGAATCACATGCGGCCTTCTGTCAAAATCAAGGCAACGGAGCATAAATCCGCCACGCTCGGTGCGGGGAGAGGAGCAAACGCTGACGATACCCACGCTGCCCTCCTTGATAACGTCACTGATTACGGCGTGTCCCGCCTCGTGATAGGCAATCTCCTCACGCTCCTTGGGCGAGCGTTTCTCACAGTTGACCGTCACGCCGTAGGCCTCGCGGAGAGTGGCGTCCACAAGATGCCTCATCTCGATCCTTTCACAGCGGTCGTGTGCGGCGGAGATGGCCGCAAGGTTGATAACGCTGTCAAGCTCGGCACAGCTTTTACCCGCAAGCATCTTGGAGGTATCATCCATATTGACGTCCTCCGAAATAGGCTTCTGACCTACGTAATACCTTACGATTTGCTCACCGTCCTCGCGGGTGGGGTGGTTAACCACGATATAGCGGTCAAATCTGCCCGCACGGACAAGGCTATCGGGCAGGTGAAAGCTCTCGTTTACCGTTGCGATAAGGAATACACTCTTGCCCTTCACCGAGTCGATAAGCGACTGAAGGACGACAAACTCCTCCTGACTGTTGTCCGAGGGGGCAAACTTGTCCATATCGTCAAGCAGGATGATGGAGGGAGCGGTTTCTGCCGCCTGCTCAAAGGCACGTGTCATATCATCAATAAACTCCTTGGTCTCCTTGCTTCTGCGGACGGTATAGGAGGGCACGCCGCACTCCTCCATAAACGAGGTGGCAAGCAGCGTCTTGCCGAGGCCGGGCTCACCCTGAAGGACGATACCGCTGGGCAGGCTTGCTCCCAGTGCCCTGTAGATTTCGGGATTCTTGAGAATATCCATAATCTCAAGCATCTCGTTTTTGATGTGGTCGTAGCCGATGATTCTGTCAAAAGCACTCATTTGTTTATCTCCTTTTAATTAAATTGTCAGAAGCGTATAGCTCGGGTGGGATTTTTCATTTACGTGACTATTATAACAATTCTTCCGTCCGCTTTTCGGGACATTAATAAACGCGGCGGCGAAAAAAAGAGAAATTTTCTTATATTTTCGCAAAAATAATGTCCCAAATTTGTCGCATAACCGTTGAAATTATCAAAAAAGAGTGATATAATATTTTTACCTAAATAAAAACCACAGGAGAGACAGATATGGCATACAACAAGGATTTAATGAACAGCAAAGCCTTTGCATTTATTTACGGATATGCTATCCGCGACGCTATTTTGCAGCAGGCGTTTAAGGGTGACGACAAAAAATGGATAGAAAAAATACCCGAGGCACACGCCGTTATCCGTGGATACGTAAGCCGCGTTCTTAATGGAGAGTTCTCTGAAAACAGCCCCGAGATTAAGGCCGCCCACGACGCCTGCTTTATCAAGACGGCAAGGAGCGTGTGCGATGTTATAAACCAAAGAAGACCCGAGGGGGTTACCGAAAGCTTCAGCTTCGGAAACGCACAGAAGCTTATCAACATTATCACAAAGCATCTTTACGCACATAGCTACACTCTGAATTTACTTAATTGCGTGGATATCCGCAGCCGATTCCGCTTCTGCCACTGTCCTATGGACTCGATTATGCTGAAAACCGTATGGGATAAATACGGCGAGCTGTTCGGCAATAGCGAAAGACGTAACAATTTAGGCTATTCAACCGAATTCCGAAAGTCCTGGGGAAGCGAGGACTTTGAAATATCCGACGGCGAGAGAATCCAGCCGCAAAGATACACGAGCTACCAAACGGCGATAAATAGAATTATCAACGAAGAGGATATGCAGATATTCCCGATGGAATATGACTACCTGGTCTGGAAGGTAGAGGAAAACGACGAGTAAGGTTAGGATTGGAGATTTGCTATGGGGCTTGAACCGAAAAAGCTCGCCCTGCTTCGCATCTGGCAGATACTGCTGAAGCACAGCGATTACGATCATCCTCTGACGCAGGAGGATATTATCAGATACCTTAACGACGATT
The DNA here is from genome assembly GCA_045593345.1 of Eubacteriales bacterium. Lineage (GTDB taxonomy): Bacteria > Bacillota > Clostridia > Oscillospirales > CAG-272 > UBA1740. The sequence continues at coordinate 1,059 of JAZNWM010000211.1, read as the reverse complement.
ACGGAATAGAGATAGAGAGAAAGGCGGTAGGAAAAAATATCGCCGACCTTCGCGATGCGGGAATTGACATCGGCTCCCGCCGTGCGGGAAGCTATATCAACAGCCGCGAGTTTGAGGACTCGGAGCTGCGGCTACTGATAGACGGCGTGCTTCAGAGCAAGCATATTACCGCCCATCACTCAAAGGATCTTATCGACAGGCTTTGCGGTCTGTCAAACAAATACTTCCGCTCCCACGTGAAGAATATATATTCGGTAAACGATTGGAGCAAGACCGACAACCAGGCCCTGTTCTACAATATAGACGTTATTGACGAGGCGATTGCCGAGGGGAAGCAGGTGCAGTACGATTACAACAAGTACGGCATTGATGCAAAGCTGCACCGCTCCTCCTTCCAGCGTGTAAGCCCCTATCAGCTTATACTGCACAACCAGCGGTACTATCTTATGGGATACAGCGGATATTGGGGACATATTACCTTCCACCGCCTTGACCGTATCACGAATATGCGGATATACGACTATCCCATTACACCCGTAACGCAGGTCAAGGGCTATGAGGGTGGAATAGATTTCAAGAGGATCGCCTCTACAATGCCCTATATGTATACCGACACGCCCGAGCGAATCGAGTTTATTTCAGACAAATTCATCGTGGATCAGATAGTAGATTGGTTCGGCAGGGATATAAAAATGACCGCAGTTGTCGAGGATCCGAAGAAGGTCAGGGTGGAGCTTATGTCAAGCCCGCTGGCTATGGAGCATTGGGCGTTGCAGTATCTTGACCACGTGGAGGTATTAAAGCCACAATCTCTGCGTGATAAGATAAGAGAAAGCCTTGAGGGGGGCATTAAAAAGTACAATTAATTTCATTTTTCCTTCGTTGTGTCCCGAAAAATGGACACGCCCTTTGGTATATTTATATTGAAAGGATACTTTGGAAGGAAAAACGCTATGATTTTGAAAAACATCACTATTCAAAATCTCGGATCTATCGATTACTTATCACAGGATTTTTCAGACCGACTTAATATAATTCACACCCACCGGCCCGACGAGC
>JAZNWM010000210.1:0-6060 GCA_045593345.1 Eubacteriales bacterium | reverse complement strand
AATGAAGGAGAAAAAAGTAATGCACGAGCTTGTAATTGCGGTTGTAAATACGAAATATACCGATTTAGCCATCGAGGCGGCAAGGGCGGCGGGTGCCGCGGGTGCCACCGTATTCCATACCAAGAGCATTGGCAACGACCGTGCCGAGCAGAGCATCGGTACCTCTATAAACCGCGAGACCGACAGTATATTCTTCCTCACCACCCTGGAGTATAAGACGGGTATTATGGAGGCTGTACGCGACGTTGCAGGTCTGAAGACCGAGGGCGGTGCGGTAATATTCTCTCTGCCCGTTGACGACCTTGTGGGCGTCGGACGCTTTGAGGACTACGTTGACGGTGAGGAGAACCGTTGAAATCATCCTACATTGAAAACAAAAAACAACGAGGTGTTTTATGAGTTGCAAAATGATTATTAGGTCTTTAATTTGTATAGTGATTTTACTGGCAAGCCTTACACTGCTTTGTGCTTGTGGTTTGGTTGACCCCGCGGGATGTCATCATATTTTAGGTGGTGTTAACAAAAGAGTTGATCTGGGTGAAATGGGCTATTGTATTGGAACTCTCGAGTACAAATATTGCTTTCTCTGTGACAAGACGATAATAACTGAAGGTGGAATTATTCTCGAATGCGAGTTTGAGATTATTGAATCCGATTCCGGAGAAGACGAAAGTGGCAGTAACTATTGGTCTGAAAAGTCAAAGTGTAAAAACTGCGGTCTTATTTATGAAACCGGAGAGCTTGAATATATTGAGCCGGGCTGCAAAAAGACTATAGTCAGAGCATTTCGCTTCTTAACTCCCGATGAGGATTTGATTTTAGAAGGAAACGAATATTCTGGTGGCGAAAGTCACGAATTTGAACTCCAATATACTATGTTAGGAGAAAGCTGTGAGGATGGTATCAACTTTTACGGTACTTGCAAAAATTGCGGAAAAGAATCATCAGAGGCGATTTCATATCATTTAGAATGGTTTGATAAAAGCATAGACCTCAGTGCTCTCGGCATGTGTGGAGAAGGATCAAAGTTTCTTATATCCACCTGCATTTGTGGAGAACGTACATATGGAAGCATTAACGATGCAGTTGAGGATAACTGTAATTGGGATAATGTTAATACAGTTTTTACCGACGATGAAGGCAATGAGCATACGGTAAGAGAAATGTATTGCTCGGATTGCGACAGTAGTATTTTGTTTGATTCGGTGAAGGTGTTTAGTGAAAACTGTGAATTTTATTATAATGTAGATTCGAAGATTGTTATTAAAGGGGAAACCGTAGTTGACGGAACCTATCGCCGCGGCGGTGAGATAAAACACGATTATGAATATACATACACGTTATACGGTGAGTCCTGTGAGGATGGAACGAACCATATGACTGTCAGATGTAAAAGATGTGGTGATAGCTATGAATCTATGTTTGAAGGACACGCACATGAGGAAAAAATCGAATATGATTTAACCAATTACGGAATATGTGGAGATTATTCCGGCTTTCTCGTTTTACCTTGTCCTTGCGGTTTAGATAATGCACTTTATGCTTATCACAGTGAAGCTTGCGATGTCAGGGATACGGGGGCTGGATTTTATGTTGACGAGCAGGGAAGAGAGGTTAGCTTTATGACTCAAACCTGTTTGAAGTGCAATCTCTCTATTACAATTTATGAATATATAGTTCCCGGTGAAAATTGCACTGCAACAAAATATAAGCAAGCAGTTCTTTCAAGCGATGATAATATTTTAATAGATACGGGGCTCGTTTGTCAGGGAGAGATGGTATATCATATTTGGGAGGAAACCTATACAACTCTTGGTAATACCTGTCAGGATGGAATTTTGATTGAGTCGTCCTGCAAGGGGTGCGATCTTACAAATTCTTGTACGGTTAACGATCATATACGAGATGTTAAAGAGACACAGTTCAATATTTGCCTTACGGATTACGGTTTGTGTGGAGATTTATTTTCCCGTTTCAGTTATGAAATACTGATTTGCAAGATCTGTAATGATGAGGAGATAGCCCTCTGCAATGGATTTGAATGCTGCTGGTTGACTGATCCGGGGCATATAAGGAATCACAATATTTATTATGAACCAGAGGAAGTAGATGGTGTCGTGCATTATGTAATGGAGTCTAAATGCTGTTATTGTGGTTTTTCAATCATTGAGGATTCATATTCAGACGGCGAGGTAAAAATGAAAAAAACCACAATATTAAAAAATGACGAAATTGTTTTTGAATACACCTATATTGATCCTGACCAATAAAATATACTTTTGACAATCTAAAAAAGACTTAACAGGAATGTAAAAAAAGGAGGACGAAATATGCGGCGTAGAGTATGGCGGCTGATTTTTTCAAGATATACGGTATGTGCACTTACCATACTGCTTGAGATAGTGATTATGGCATTCGTTATTGCGGCAGCCTCATACGTGTCCTATCTTTTCGTTGGCCTTACCTTTATTTGCGATCTTATTGCGGTGATGGATATCGTAAACCGCGATGCCAACCCCGAGTACAAGGTGACCTGGGTCATCGTGGTGCTGCTTGTTCCACTTCTGGGAACGCTGCTGTATCTCATCTTCTACCGCCGCCGCGTGACCAAGAAGGAGGAGCGGCTCCTTCGCGAGTCCTTTACCAAGATACGCGAGCAACGCGGCTCAAACCGTGCCTTTGATATGATGCGACGTCGCAGTCCCTTTGCGGCGGGTAAGGCAAGGGCGATATTCAACGACGACCCGCTGGCAGAGGTATATTCGGGCAGCACGTCCACCTTCTTTTCCTCGGGCGAGGCTCTGTTTGAGTCGATGATAGCCGAGCTACGCTGTGCAAGGAGCTTTATTTTCCTTGAGTATTTCATTATCTCAAGTGGCAGGCTCTGGGAGGAGATACACTCCATCCTGGTGGAGAAGGTGAAGGAGGGCGTCGAGGTCAGGGTGCTTATGGACGATTTCGGCTGTATGCGAAATCTGCCCTCCCATTACGAGAATATTCTTCGAAGCGAGGGAATACAGGCATACCGCTTCTCAAGAGTAAGTCCCAAGATGTCCGCGGTGCATAACAACCGTGACCACAGGAAGATATGCATCATTGACGGCAGGGTCGGTTATACCGGCGGTGTCAATATTGCCGACGAGTACGTGAACAGGACGGTTCGCTTCGGTCATTGGAAGGACGGCGGTATTATGCTTCGCGGTGATGCGGTGGGCGGACTTATGAAGCACTTTTTGTCGGGCTGGGATTTCACCGTCGGCACTATCGGTGAATATAAGAAATATTTTGATGCGGCGAAGCCCGTCAAGTACCCCGACGGCGGCTATTATCTGCCCTTCGGCTCGGGCCCCGCACCCATATACGAGCGTCCGGTCGGAAAGAACGCCTTTCTTAATCTGATAAACCAGGCACGCCACTACGTTTATATCACCACGCCCTATCTCATTATAGATTACGAGCTTACCGAGTCGCTCTGCAACGCCGCACTTCGCGGTGTGGACGTGCGGATAATAACCCCGGGCATTCCCGATAAGAAGAACGTGAAGGTTATGACCAAGAGCTCCTACCCCTATCTTATGAGGGCGGGGGTCAAGATCTACGAGTATCTGCCCGGCTTCATCCACGAGAAGACCTTCGTCTGCGACGACAAATACGCCGTTATCGGCACTATAAACTTTGATTATCGCAGTCTGGTGCATCATTTTGAGAACGCCGTCTGGATGTACGCCTCCCCCACAGTAGAGGTGGCGAGGGATGAATTTCTTAAGACGGTGGGCGAGTCGGCACAGGTGGACGAAACACGCTCTCGCCTGACTATGCGGGAGTGGATAACGCGGAATGCCATCAGACTTTTCGCTCCGCTGCTGTAAGAAAACGCCATCCGATCGTTGGTTTTGTGAGTTTTCCCTTGACCCGCTTTCTTCGGTGCCGATCGCAGCAGTATATAAAAAAAGAGGTATCCTTGATGATACCTCTTTTTTTGTTCGATTTAACAAATATGTAAATAAATGTTGTCAAAGCGTCCTGTTAGTCATCAATATCGCTGAGTAAGCAGGCGTCGGGAGTGGGTATAATATCCTCCTTCGGGTCGGGCTTCTCACCCTTGCGTAGCCTTCTGCGAATCTTCTTTTTCCTCTTGGGTGCCTCTTCCTCCTCGTCCACAGCATTTTCTTCGCCCTCAGGCTTTTTGCCGAATTTCTCGGATATACCGTGACCCAGTTTGCGAAGCTGTTTTTTGATAAAGCCGAGTATCAGCTCGACTATCAGCCGTATAATAAGGAATGCCGCACCTAAGGTGGAGATGATTATCGCCAGGGGCGATACCGAGCTTACCGCACTGATAAGGGCGTAGAGTGCCGTCAGTGCACTTACCGTTCGTGCAACAAGCTTGAAGTTCTTGTAATAATGCTTAATTTGCTTCAGCTGTCTGCCCGTTTTCCTACGCGATAGGCGAAGGACGAGATAGACTATCATAAAGGCCGCCGTCACGAATATGAGGGCGATATTTATAGCCTTAACGCCCACGTCTGCGTAGAGCGAATATATAAGATAAACAAGATATATTACGTATACCGTCAGATTTATCGAGATGGACAGGTTGCGGAAAACCCTCCTTACGCCCTCAAACATTTTGCCGCGACGCTCGGTCTTTTCTTCATTTTTCTTTGTCAAGTTCTTGCTCCTTAATCTTTCTTTTGATTATTGTACCACAAATTGCCCGAAAAGGCAATAGGCGGGCGTATATTTTTTTGCTTTTTGGGGAACAATTTTCAAAAAAGAAAAGGGGATTTTTATGTGTACGGCAATACGGTTTAACGATAGATTTTTTGGCAGGACGCTGGATTTCGAGCGTTCCTTCGGCGAGGGGCTGGTGGTCACACCGAGGGGAAAAATGCCCGTATTGGAGTCAACTAACCGCTACGGGATGATGGGCGTCGGCAAGCTTTTTGGTGATACGCCCCTCTATTTTGATGGCGTAAACGAGTGGGGACTTGCCGCCGCGGCTCTGAATTTTCCTCGCTACGCTCATTACTCGCCGCATAGCTCAGAGGAGAAGGGGATACCCTCGGCTCATCTGATCTCGCATATCCTGGGCCTTTGCCGCAGCGTTTACGAGGCTCGGGAAATGCTTGGCAAGATACGTATAACCGACAGGAGCGTGGGCGGAGCAGCTCCGACTCCCCTGCATTGGATCCTTGCCGACGGGCGTGAGTGTCTTACGGTAGAGGCGGTGGAGTCGGGACTTATGCTGTACGATAACCCCGTTGGCGTGCTGACCAATGCTCCGGGCTTTGATTATCACCTGACTCGACTTTCGGATTATCCTCATCTCTCTCAAAGAAATCCCGCTCCCACTCCCAATCGTCAAGCACCCTATTCCCGCGGAATGGGTGGCATAGGTATGCCGGGCGATTTTTCATCCTCCTCACGTTTCGTCCGTGCCGCATTTCTTAAGGAATGGTGCTTCGGCGTACGCTCCTCCGATGCGTCGCAGATCGGCACAGCATTCTCTGTTCTCGAGAATCTTGCCATTCCCGCAGGAGCGGTGATGAGCGAGCAGAATCTCCCCGTCATCACCCGATATACCGCACTGATCGACCTCGCCGAGCCGACCTATTATATCACCACCGACTCCTGCCACAGTATCCTTCGCCTGTCGCTTTCCGACTCGCTCCTCTCGGGCGGGGAAATAGTCACGAGGGAGATTTACAGAGAGGAAAAGCTAACAGATCTCATATAAAAAGAAACGGCAAGCTACCGTGAGCCATTGAAGCTCGTATCGGAATCTTGCCGTTTTAATTATGTCTTGGAGCGTTCTCTCAATATCTCCCACGCCTTGAGGATCGCGATCTGGGTTTTGGCGTCGGTGATCTCGCCCGACATTACCATTTCGTGAAGGGCATCGAGGGTGTAATACTCGATATCCAGGAACTCGCCGCTGTCAAGGTGGCTCTTGCCGAGGGTAATATCCTCCGCCATATAGATGTGAAGTCGGAGGCCAAGCGGTCTTAGGAAGACAAGGCATATTATCAACTCCTTGGCTCACAGAACGACATGGCT
>JAZNWM010000209.1:0-6194 GCA_045593345.1 Eubacteriales bacterium | reverse complement strand
TCATCAAATCACGTTACCTTCCCCGATTCGCTGGCTATCACCGAGATCGGTCAGTTCGCCTTTTCCAACTTCGACTACGTTGACAAGGGACCCAACGACGAGATCTCCGACGAGGCACCCGAGTCGATGAAGATGTGGTTCGTCGGTGACAGCACCATCAGACGGGTAACCATTCCCGAGGGTGTTACCAGAATCGGCCCGTATGCATTCGCAAATATGATCGCCCTTGAGGAGATCACCCTGCCCTCTACCCTTGAGACCATTGACTACGGTGCGTTCTACGGCTGTACCAGTCTTAAGAGGGTAAACGGCATTGAAAACGTTAAGTTCATTAACCGCGGTGCATTCCAGAGCTGTGCTATTACGGGAGCACTTAATCTTGACAGCGTGGTTGCTATTGCAGACTACGCCTTCGCGGATAATGCGAAGATCACCAGCGTGAAACTTCCCGCAACGCTTCAGTCCATCGGTGCGTATGCATTCAAGGCGTACATCAACCCCGAGACCGGAAAGGCGGTAAGTGCCCTTAAGAGCGTTGAGATCGCAGCCGAGAAGATCAAGCTCGGTCAGTATGCCTTCAGCTACTGCGTATCTCTCGAGGGCATTGACATCAATACCCCAGTTATTCCTACCGGTGCATTTAACGAGTGTAGCTCACTTAAATCGGTAAGATTCGGCAAGGACGTTGCCGTCGTCAGCGAATACGCCTTCAGAAGCACCGCGGTAGACAGCTATGACGTTGATGAGGCTAATACCACCTTCAAGTCCTGCGACGGCGGTAAGTATCTTACCAATACAGACGGCAGCGAGATCCTGCTCGTCGCTCCGACCGTTACCGAATTCACCCTTGACGATGCTGATATCGTTTCGGTAGGACTCGGTGCCTTCTCGGGCAACAAGTATCTTCATACCGTACGCATCCCCTCTGTTACTAACGTAAGTGACTTTGGCTTCTCCGAGTGCGAGGCACTTCGCGTAGTTGAGCTTGGCAACCTTACGAATATCGGTCAGTACGCCTTTGAGAACACCTCGCTCGACAGCTTTGAGTTCAAAGGCGACGTTACCATCGGTGATTACGCCTTCTCAAGAAGTAAGATCTCATCTATCACTATCGGCGACGGTCTTACCGTACCCAGAGGTGCCTTCTACAACTGTATAAGCCTCAAGACTGTAGTTATCGGTGACAACGTTACCGTAGGCGAGAATGCCTTCTACAACGACAAGTATCACGCCGACTCCTACAGAGTATTCCGTAACGTATACAACGCGGCAACCGGCGAGCAGGTCAGAACCGAGTTCGCTATCTACTACGTAGTGCTTGACGGCTCTATCACCTCGCTTACCATCGGTGACAACGTTGTGCTTAAGGACCGTGCCTTCTACGGTGCGTCAAAGCTTGAGAGCATCACCATCGGTGATAATGCAATTATCGGCGATATGGCATTCTACAACTGCTCTTCGCTGAAGAATATCGACCTTGGCGGTGTTATCAGCATCGGTGACTCTGCATTCTCGGGTGACGTTCACTACGAATACACCAACTCTAATTACAGCACTGTTGATATTAACGAGAAGGGCGAGTACACCTACCGTTACTACGCTCCCTCGCTCGTAAGCATCAACCTTGACTCGCTGGAGAGCCTCGGCACCTATGCCTTTGCCCTCTGCAAGAGTCTTGAGAGCGTGACTCTCGGCGATGGAATTACCAGCATCTCCGAGGCGGCGTTCCAGTACTGTGACAATCTTAAGGAGATCAACCTTGATAAGATCGAGTCTGTTGGCGACTATGCATTCGCAGAGTGTGCCATCACAGAGGTAAATCTCAGCAATGCAACCAATATCGGCAAGTACGCCTTCTGCTACAATGCAGAGATGACCTCTGCCCTCTTTGGCAGAGAGGACATCCTTATCGGCGAGGGTGCGTTCTCCTACTGCGATAACCTTCGTGAGATCACAGGAGAGGAAAATGCCTCCTACGTTGGCGATTACGCATTCGCCTGCACGCTTATCTCCGAGGCAGACCTTAGCGGAGCAAAGTATATCGGTACCCACGCATTCTACAAGGAGGAGCCTGCGGTACTTGAGATAAAGCTCGGCAGTCTTGTTGAAAATATGGGTGACAACCCCTTCGCAAACTGTAAGGTTGATCCCCTCTCCTCCACGGTTACAGAGAGCTTCCTCGGTCAGGAGTACTTAAAGACCGTATACACCTTTGACATCGGCAATAACATCAAGGTTATTGACGGCTCAATATACAGAGTCGTACCCAAGGGACTTGAGCTTATCTGCTGGATGGGTGAGGACGTTGCTGTCGTTGCAGAGGATACCGTAAGGATCAGTGCAATGGCATTCGCAGGTCAGGACGTACGTCAGGTCGTGCTTCCCTACACCGTTTCGGCTATCGGTCACAAGGCCTTCTTCGGCTGTAACAAGCTTGTATTCGTATCCTTCTCCAGCTACGAGGCACCTATCCTCGAGGAAGAATACGACGACGCATATTATCAGTCTATGGAGCATATTCCCGCTATCGGTGAGTATAACTTCCAGGACTACTACAACAATCCTATCATTTACGAGGGCAAGGGCGTTATTCCCTTCTTCATGTGGAACGTTACCTCCCTGCCCGGCAACTTCTTCTACGGTGCAAGCTTCATTGACTACGTAGGCGAGGTTGAAAACAAGATCACTATGATCCGTCCCTCTAACGGTAAGTATTACGATTCCTTCATTATGGATCAGTACTTTGCATTTACCGTGGACGGTGCCACCGCTCCCGATGAGATTACTCTTGCGGCGATTGAGGCGATGAACAAGCTTCCTACCAACACCAAGGATATCACCCTCGCACACAAGTCTATGGTTGAGGCGGCAAGAGCAGCATACAACAGGATCCTAAGCGATGAGCAGCGTGCACTCGTATCGGGTGATCTTGTGACCATCCTTACCAACGCCGAGCAGCGTATCTCCGACCTTGAGTATCTTATGAGCGACAAGGACGAGGAGCAGACTCCCGACGTTGAGAAGAAGGTTGATATCAAGGTTGTTATCAACGTTATCATCGGCGTGGTATTCACTCTTGTGGTATGTGCATTCGTGGTAGTGCTTGTAATCTTCATCAGAGTTATCAAGCAGAATCCCGAGCTGCTGAAGAAATCCAAAGAGAATGAGGAGCCTGTGGCACTTGATCCCGAGGAGGAGGCGGCAAGGCTTGCCGAGATCAGAAAATACGTTGATGCTGCAAAGCCCACCCCTGCTCCCGACACGCCCAAGAAGGCAATAAACAGAGCCCCCGAGATCGACAAGCTTGTAGAAAAACTGAGAAGCGAGGGCAAGAAGCTTAACCTTCCCGTAATTATCGCTATTGCAGTAGCAGCGGCTCTCGTTGTCGGCGGTATTATCTGGGCAGTTCAGTCAGACGACAGCCTGTTCTCCAAATACGACGATATGGGCTATGACGTAAGCGTAACCTTTGATTCTAACGGCGGTACCTTCAAGGGAAGCAATTCCTCAGTGGTTGACCTTTACGATTCCTCAACGGCGGGTGACGAGGGCATCAAGCTGCTTGCTCCCGACGATCCCAACCGCGGTGCAAACAACACCGTAAGCCTTACCAAGGCGGGCTACTTCTTCGCGGGCTGGTACAGAGAGAGAAATCTCATTGACCCGAGCAACCCCGAGGCGGGCTACACCTACGGCGGCAAGTGGGACTTTGAGAACGACAGACTCGTCCTTGATCCCAATAAGACCTACACCTCCGAGGAGAGTGCACTTACTCTCTACGCGGCGTGGGTTCCCTACTATACCTACGAAATATATGCCGAGGATGAGGGCGGCGAGATGCAGCTTATCTCTCAGGTATCGGCAATGAACCTCACTATTCCCGAGTGGGCAGAGGGCGACGTTACTCTTAATATGGATAACTTCCCTGCCCGCGACGGCTACACTCTTGCAGGCGTGTATTACGATGCGGCTATGACCTCTAAGGTTGAGGGTATTACGACCGAATCGGGCACGAAATATATCACCGGCGAGTGGGATGCAGAGACCGCAACCCTCGTTGAAGATACAATAAAGCTTTACACCACCTGGCAGGAGGGAGAGAGATTCAGAATCTACTCCACCGACGATCTTATCAAGAACGCAAGCTCTGACGGATATTACGAGATCTACGCAGACCTTAGCTTTGCGGGACTTGAGTGGCCCTCGGCATTCCTTAACGGCGAGTTCAACGGCAGGATCTTCGGTAACGGTCACACCCTTTCGGATATCGCGTTTGAGAGCAGCTCGAGAAACAGACTCGGAAACGGTCTGTTCTCCTCCCTCGGCAAGAACGCGTATTTTGAGAATCTGAAGCTTGTGAATATAACACACACAATAAATATTATGAGCGTTGCACCCGGTGCAAGCTTTGGCCTCCTTGCAGGTGAGGTAGCGTCTGACGCGAAATTTGAGAACGTCAGCCTCAGCGGTAGGATACTTATCGGCGACAACTGCGAGAGCCTGGCAGGCAATAACGACTATACCATCGGTATGGTTTCGGGCAGCGGCGAGGTAACGGGTATTTCCTCCGAAATATCGGTAGAAAAGACCAACCCCGCTAACGACTCCTTTGACATCGAGATAGACGACGGCGTGATCTCGATCGTCAAGGGCTCAAACTAATAAACACACAGAAAGGGGCAGAAAATGAAAAATAGAATAATTTCACTGATACTCTGCATCAGTATATTGCTCGGTATCACATCTGTGCTTTCAAGCTGTGGAGGTAGCGGAGAACAGGCATTCGTTATTATGACGGACACCCTGGACGGACTTTTCAATCCCTTCTTTTCGACCAGTGCATCCGACGGCACTATCGTTTCTATGACACAGATCGGTATGCTTACGTCTGACACAAACGCCAAGGGCGACGCTGAGGTCGCCTTTGGCCCGGACTACTCGGTAGTCGTGCTTGACTATGAATCAAGCTATGACATCAACGAGATGAGCGAAAATCCCGAGGAGAAGACCGGCGTTACCACCTATACCTTCGTTATCAAGAACGGTATTAAGTTCTCCGACGGCAAGCCACTTACTATTGAGGACGTTCTCTTCAATATGTACGTATATCTTGACCCCGTCTACACAGGCTCGTCCACTATGTACTCCACCGATATTCAGGGACTGTCACAGTACAGGATCCAGCAGAATCTGTCGGGTGGCTCTAACGCCGACGAGCAGCTTACCGCACAGGCAAGAACCAAGGCAACCAACCGTATTATCGAGCTTATAAACGTATTCAACACCTTCAAGCTTCCCTCCGGCAACTATGACACCACCGAGGCGAAGATGCGTGACGCAATCAACAACTGGACGCTCAGCTCGGGCTACAAGGAGGCAATCTCCAACGATCCCTCCTCCGTCACCGTAAGTCAGCTTCTCGCAGACTACGACAAGACGCTTGAGCTGTTCAGAGAGGAGCTTGAAAGAGACTACGAGGCAGCCAAGGAGGCATACACAGAGGAGCCCTACAAGTCACACGGCTTTGCAGACGACGAAATACTCTCCTTTATGTACTACGAGCAGTACGTTAACGTTGAGTTTGGTGACAAGGACGGCAAGAAGGGTGCGGACAAGAGCGTAATCGTAAAGGTTGAACGCGACTATCCCTCCAGCATTGATACCAAGGAGGAGGCTATTCAGTACGTTTACGACTCTAAGATCAACAGCGAGCTTCACGTCATTCTTACCGCCTGGGCAACCGCAACCGAGCTTCAGACACTCTATATGTCTCAGGCTAAGGAGGTTATCCTTAAGGAGAATATGGCGGATGGCAAGCTGCTTTACCCCAACATCTCGGGTATCGTATCTCTCGGTCACACCACCGACGTTGAGAGCGTTACCATCGGCGAGACCACCTATGAGATCGCACACGATCACAAGCCCGACGGCACTCCCCTTAACGACGACGAGTACGACGTGCTTCAGATCAAGATAAACGGTATTGACCCCAAGGCGATATGGAACTTCTCCTTCGCCGTTGCTCCCCAGCACTACTATGCAGAGGGCTATGAGGTTGATATTGCCAACGATCAGTTCGGCGTTGACTACGCAAGCTTTGAATTTATGACCGAGGTCATTCAGTCACACAGAAACGTAACCGTTCCTATGGGTGCGGGTGCTTATATGGCAACCAACACCGAGGGTGCTGCCAG
>JAZNWM010000208.1:0-2305 GCA_045593345.1 Eubacteriales bacterium | reverse complement strand
GAGAAAAGGGTGGAGCGATCTCGCTCCCACTCGGACCTTTTGCTCTCGGTTTTGTAAACTAAAAAACACATTTTTAAACTTTAAGGAGAAAAACAAAATGAGAAACACTAACAAAAAGGGTTTCACAATTGTTGAGCTTGTAATTGTAGTAGCAGTTATTGCAATTCTTGCCGCAGTTCTGATTCCTACTTTTAGTAGCATTATCAAGAAGGCTAACGAGTCGAAGGATATTCAGCTCGTAAAGAACCTCAATACTGCTCTTGCGACAGATGTTGACGGTAATAAGACTATGACAGAGGCTCTTGCGGCTGCTGCAGAGTTTGGCTACGACGTTGCAAAGATCAACGCGTCTGCAACCGACAACGAGATTCTTTGGGATTCCGTAAACAACGTATTCTGCTACCTCAAGAATACCGGAATTGAGTACATCCCCGAGTTCCCCGGTGCAAAGGATGCTAATCCTGTGGATTACTGGGTAATCGACGATGAGCCCAGCCCAACCTACTCTACATACCTCTATGGCTACACAGGCACAAGCATTACAGTAAGCACCGGTCTTGATGTTGGTAATTGCTTCCTTGAGAGTGTTACCTATGAGAACACCGGCGATGCACAGAATGTAGTAATTCGTACTAATGGCGGTAAGCTTATTGTAAATGATACAAATGCCGATTCTGAACAGCTTCACTACGGCACTTTGTCAAGTGCAGAAATAACAACAGGTAACAATTGCTTCGTTACATGTGGTAAGATTGCAAGTCTTGATCTCAAGGCAGGTAAGGTTGTTGTTGAAAACGGTGCATACGTTGGTCTTACTGCGGCTGCAGAAGGTACTTCCGTTGAAGAAAAGGGCGGTCTCTTCTATGTTGCAGATGATAGTAACATTAATGCTGATGTTCTTGCTACTCTTGATAACGGCACAGACAGATCCTACAAGATCGGCAGCAAGGCAGAGTTTATCGAGTTCAGAAATGCTTGGAATTCAGGTGCACTTGCAATAGATGAATTTACTCTAACAGCAGATATTGATATTTCGGGTGAAAACTGGGCACCTATCGGTAACTGGGAATTCCCCTTCAACGGAACCTTTAACGGTAACAATCATACTATCAGTGGCTTGACAGCGGTAGGAACTTGCGAAGATGGTATCTATTCCAAGGGTGAATTCACTGGCTACGGTGAAACATTCGGTTTGTTCGGTATCGTTGGTAATGGTGATGTAGTTGTTAACGATCTTACACTTTCTAACGTAAATATCGACCTTATTAACGGTAAGAACGTTGGTGCACTTATAGGTTATGCTCCTAGCACCAAAAACTTCACAGAAGATGATAAGGGTAAGACTTTTGCCGGTGATATATGGGTAGGAAATACAACAGTTGGCACAGGAGCAATTACACTTTCTAATATAGAAGTATCGGGCACCGTTTCTGTAACTGCTCACGGTGCAGGATTGGTTGGTAAGGTATATTCTTCCGGAAAGCTTGCAGTTGTTGACTGTGTTAATAATGCAAATATAACCTCCGGTAATAACTGTGCAGGTTTAATTGCATATATCAATGGTCCAACTGCAGTAGAAATTACAGGTTCCACAAACAATGGAGTTGTAAACAATACTGCGACATCAGATGTTAACGCAGCTTACTTCGCTGTATTTGCTACACATGAGAACTCTTACGGTAATATTACCTTCACAAACAATACCAACAATGCAGATTGCAATATTAATGTAACTAAATTTGCAGCCTTCTATACACCTGGATTTTTAACAATGAGTTCATATAACTCGGTTAAGGAGAACGAAACCAATGTTTTCGGCGGAAACGTTGATAATGGTTCATTGTATAAAGAGGGCGAGGTAAAATACCAGGCTGATGCATATCAGATTGGTAGTGCAAATAAATAAATCGGTTAACGATAACCAAAATTTAAACTCTAATATTAGAGAAAAATAATTCAGACGAGGGGTATTAAGCTATATGCTTAGTACCCCTTTTTAACCTAACAAAGAAGTATTTAGGTTTTAGAATTTTCGAGCCGTGAAAACGGCTCTTTTTTTAATGCAAAAATGAGGCCGAAAACCGACGAATTTGCCGTCAAAAATATAGTCAAAAAAGAGCGAAAAGCCTTGAAAATACTGGGCTTTTCGCTCTTTTCTCGCGTAAGGACGAACTCTGCGAAGACTGTAGGAGTGTGCGACTGGCTTTTTGTCGGTGTTGTCTTAACTCGGAGCGGCGGGGAAAATGGGCGTTTTTTTGCCTTTTTACTGCCGTGGCGGTAACGCCAAGGACGACAAGACGAAAGG
>JAZNWM010000207.1:0-2205 GCA_045593345.1 Eubacteriales bacterium | reverse complement strand
CGGTAGAGCATAGATGCCCAATCCTGAGCTTCTGTTCCGCCTGCACCGGGATGGAAGGATACAATGGCGTTGTTCTTGTCGTAGGGACCCGAGAGCAGAACCTCAATTCTCTTCTCCTCGGCCTCTATTTCGATCGCCTCGGTTTCGGAAAGAACCTCCTCAACAGAGTCCTCGTCATCGGCCTCAATAGCCATCTCGCAGAGTGTAAATGTGTCGTCAAGCCTTCCTGCCAGGGCCTCGTAGCTCTCGTATTTATCCTTCAGCTGCTTTATCTCCTGCAGCTTCTTTGACGATTTTTCGGCGTCATTCCAGAAATCCTGCACCAGCGTCTCTCTTTCAAGCTCGGCACATCTCTCCTTCGCCTCTTCTATTCTGAGCTGACTCTTAAGCTCCTTTACTACGTCGTAAAGGGCAACCAGCCTTCTTTTTGCTTCTTCAAGGGCAACTATCATTTCTTTTGTCCTTTCTTTGTTTATTCATACTGAACTATTTTAGCAGATATTATTAAAAAAGTCAATATTTATATTAAAAAACGGTTAAATCGAATTTTCCATAAAAATAATATTGATTTTTTTTATACAATATGATATACTGTTAGCGTTAGTTTATTTTGAAAGGATTTATTGAAATGAAAGTTACTAAAGATAGCCTTATCGGCGATATTCTTGATTTTGACGTAAATACCGCACAGTTCTTTTTTGAGATAGGTATGCACTGTCTCGGCTGCCCTCATTCGAGAGGCGAGTCTGTTGCAGAGGCTTGTGCCGTTCACGGTACCGATGCGGATGCCCTCGTTAAGAAGATCAACGATTATCTTCAGAGCAAATAATAATGAAAAATGCACTTAACGTGCGTCTGCTTTCAGCGGCAGAACTTGTAAGGCAGAACGCGACCCTTGCTGATATTGGCACCGATCACGCGTATCTGCCTCTTTTTTTACTTGACGCGGGCCGTATTGATTACGCCTACTGCTGTGATATAAACGAGGGACCGCTGAATTCCGCACGCCACAACGCCGAGGAATGCGGCCTCGCAAATAGTATAAGCTTTCTTCTCACCGACGGTGCGGCAGCCCTCGACGGCAAGGGAATAACCGACTATGCCATCTGCGGTATGGGTGGCGAGCTTATCGCCGATATAATTAACCGTGCTCCTCACCTTAAGGATGCGGGGATTAATCTCATTCTTCAGCCGATGACCAGGCAGGAGAAGCTTCGCTGCTATCTTGCAGCCTCGGGCTTTCGTATCATT
Organism: Eubacteriales bacterium; assembly: GCA_045593345.1. Classification (GTDB taxonomy): domain Bacteria; phylum Bacillota; class Clostridia; order Oscillospirales; family CAG-272; genus UBA1740. Next base: position 954 of record JAZNWM010000207.1, on the reverse strand, counting down.
ACCGAGAGCTATACTCTTGATGCAGGCAAGCATTACGCCTGCCTTCTTGTAAGCTACGACGGTGTCATCCGCACGCCTTCTCAATTGGAGACCGTTGTTGGCTTTTCCGATTCTAACTATATCGGACGGGACAGCCGTATTGAGTACCTTCGGGCGAAGCTGTCCTCGCTCATCCGTGCCCGCGGTGGTAAGGCGGATGCAGGCGTCGAGCATAGTGAGGATGACCTGCTTATAGCAGAGCTTTCCGATTTTATCAGTAATTTATAGAATATCCGAAAGGAAGAGGTTTATGAACGCAAAAGAGCTTTATCAGAAATTTGCCGAGGTGATTCCCGAGCATCTTCGTGAGAGCTGGGATAACGACGGAATTATGTGCTGTGCCGACGGCTCATCAGAAGTATATCGCGTCCTTGTGGCACTTGACGTGACCGAGGAGATCGTGGACTACGCTATCGAGCGAGGCTTTGATCTTATCGTATCTCACCATCCTCTTATCTTTAAGCCCATTTCCTCTCTTGACGAGGAGAATCATATATCAAGAAAGCTTATCAAGCTGGTTTGCAGCGGAATATCGGTCTTCTCCTTCCACACCAGGGCGGACAAGCTTGTTGGCGGCGTAAACGACCGCCTTGCCGAGATCCTCGGTATGAATGAGGTTACTCCCTTCGGCGATGACGGACTTGGCAGAATTGGCACTATCGAGGAGCCTATGGAGCTTCAGGACTTCGCCTATAGGGTAAAGCAGCTTTGCGGCTCGGATATCATAAGATACGCCGACGGCTTTAACGACGTTTATAGGGTTGCTGTCGTTGGCGGCGACGGTAAGGGATACGTGAAGACGGCTATTGAGGCGGGTGCTGACACCTACATATCGGGTAGAATAGGCTACAACGTTATGGAGGAGGCGGCAGAGATGGGCATTAATCTTATTGAGGCCGGTCATTTCTTCACCGA
>JAZNWM010000206.1:0-3151 GCA_045593345.1 Eubacteriales bacterium | reverse complement strand
ATGGCTACGATCCGACTTGGTGCAGGTGCTATCGTTGGCATCGTGATCGGCTCTGTTCTCGCTGTCGGTATCGGCGGCGGTGCGGTATTCTGGTTCGTAATCAAGAAAAAGAGCCTTGACGAGCTTATCTCACTCGTTAAGAATATAATCGCAAAAATCACCAAGAAGGAATCTTAAAAAAATATGCCATAAGGCAAGAAAGGTAAAGGAGGAAAGAAAATGAAAAACGGAATAAAAAAATTGACATCATTAATTCTCATGCTGTTATTTAGCTGCACGATATTATTTAGCTTGACAGCGTGCGAAGTCTTCATCGGAGATACCGACGCATTGAATGATCAAATCAACACCTTGACAAATCAGTTAGCCGATGTCAACGACAGCATTCTCGCACTGGAAGCGGAAAAAGCATCACTTGAGTCCGAGCTTTCAGATTTAGAAGCGGAAAAATCATTACTTGAGTCCGAACTTTCAGATCTTGAAGCAGAAACAAATGCTCAAATAAGCAACCTTAACAAAGAAAAAGAAGAGCTTGAAGCCTTGGCGGAAATGCTTCGCAACTGTCTTGCAGGTAAGCACAGCTTTTCCGGAGCCACTTGTACCAATTGTGGTTTTGATAGAGGATTTATCCGTGATGGCGATTATATTTACTTTGGTGAATATCCCCAGACATTAAAGGCGGACGACGTAACCATTACCTCTGAGACCGATTCCCGTGGCTACTATCTTGGCAGTGACGGAAATTATTATGCTATGGTAACGGCAGATCCCTATGTTGACGGAATGGCGGCAGATCTTACCTCAAAATCCACCTTCACCACTGGAGCAAGTGTGATAGAGGGAGAGGTATATTACTTCAAGGTAGAGCCTATTCGCTGGAGAATTATTGCTGAGGAAAACGGCGAAGCCTTTCTTCTCTGTGACAGCATAATAGCAAATATGCAGTACCAGTCGGATTATGAATATGAATCAAGCGTAGGAGGATACTGCACCACGTCAAACGGAGCTCCGAGCGGAACTTATGCAAATAACTATATGTACAGCAACGCAAGAGTTTGGCTCAACGAAACCTTCTATAAAACTGCGTTCAACCAGATGCAGCAGGGAATAGTGCTTACCACCGAGGTGGAAAATAGTGAGGAAAGTGCGAGCCCCTACGGATCCCCCAGAAGCAACAAGTGCGTTTGTGAAAATACAAGTGACAAGGTCTTCCTCCTTTCTATATGTGAAGCGACTAACGAGGCATACGGCTTTGCGTCTTACATTACTTCCGATACGGCAAGGAGAATGATGACCTCGGATTACTCCAGAGCAACGGGAGCATATATGGACACCCGGTCGGATAACAACGGAAACGGCTGGTGGTGGACACGTTCACCTTATGATGCTAATGATAGATTTACTACAAAGGCCTATCTGATTACCGAAACAGGTGTAGCATTCTCCCCGTATGATGTTGGTAGCAATGCCGGTGGTGTTGTGCCTGCTTTAAGAATACAACTGAATCCTTAATCTTTAATCATAAAATTAGCGGCGAGTTTCGGCTCTCACTCCCAATCCCGAACCCCCACAACATCCGAAGCTCCCGATAACAACTCTGACGAAGAATAAAAATACAAAAACATAAAAAACGCAAAACTAAGCAACCCCCTGCCCATCGTGGCAGGGGGGCAAGAAAGGTAAAGGAGGAAAAAATGAAAAAACGGTTAAGCTTAGTCTGTTTACTTCTCATTGTGGCTTCTGTCATTGCGGTTTTATTAACATCCTGCATAAAAGAGCCCGAGACGCTTGAGTCGTTAAGAAACGATTATGGCGTTACCATTACGGGTGGCGGCTTTACAGAGGGATCGATCCTTATTACCGAAGAGATCAAGGCTGACACGGTAGAAGCAGCGGCAGCTCTTGCGGCAATCGCCGACAAGGAATATGACAAGGATGGCAGTGTTCTCATTCTTGAGATCCACGTCATCAGAGAAAAGGAAAAGATCCAGCCGAAGGATAAGGTTAGAATTTCTATACCGAATCCCAACGCTGATATTTTGGATTACATCATTTTCCACATCAAATCGGACAGCTCGGTAGAGGAGATAATTCCTACCGTTACCGACGGTAAGCTTTCATTTGAAGCAAGCAGCTTCTCTCGCTTTATTATTGCCAGAAAGGCGAAGTGCGTGCACGACTGGGGCGAATTCAGAATGATAGAAAGAGCCACCTGCACAAGCAAGGGCAAAACAGAACGCACCTGTAAGCTGTGTGGTGCTACCGAGCAGCGAGATACCCCCGAAGCAGATCACAGCTATGGCGAATTCGTTCTGGTTGAAGAAAATGACTGTCTTCGCACCGGAAAAGCCGTACGTACCTGTAGCAGATGCGGTGACGAGGATATTGCCTTTGTGCTTGGCGACCACGCCTATGGCGAATGGATAGAGGCAAAGGAGCCTACCTTAAACGAGGAGGGCTGTATCGGTCACTATAAGTGTGGCGTTTGCGGCAATGCCTTTGATGAGGACAAGAATCCTATTGCCGATGCCATACTTCCAAAGCTTGCCCCCAAGCTTTCCCTCTGCCTTGACGGAGTGCCCTGCGGCGAGCTTGTCACAGCATCGGAGGGTGAAAATGACATTACTTTCATTATCTCGGATCTTGATGTTTTAGCAGGGCAGAGAGTTACGGTCTGTGACACAGAAAATCCCGCTAACCTTCGCGAATTTACAGTTAGTGAAAAAGTGCTTGACAGCACGGGTGCACCCATTCTCGGAAACATTGACCCCGAGGAGAAAACGATACGCACCGACTCAAGGTCAACCGTTACCGTTATCTACAACGTTGAAGGCGGCATTAAGCTCTCTATGGACGGCTACGCTCATTCCGGTGTGGTCATCGAGATGAAAAATAGATATACCGAGCCGGTAATGTTCCCAATGGAATACGTAAGCTATTACGGTGGCGATATGGGTGCATACGTTTTTGGTATCTTCGGCAGCGATCAAAAAACCTCGTTCAGAATTATTGATCTTGAAACGGATACAGTTTATGATTATGACGACATCAGCGAGAGTATGGCTTGGAACACCTGGTCGTATTCAAGAGCCGAGGACGGCAGCATAGCCTTCGGTAGCGATGTTTCTGAATGGTGGGTAGCCTTCAGCAT
>JAZNWM010000205.1:0-11174 GCA_045593345.1 Eubacteriales bacterium | reverse complement strand
GAAGGAGCTTGGCCCTGCCTGGATCAGAGTTTCGGGAACCTGGGCAAACAAGACCTATTATGACTTTGATAACAAGTATGGCGGCAAGGCTCCCGAGGGCTTCCAGAACGTTCTTTCCAAGGAGCAGTGGCTCAACCTTCTTGATTTTGTGAAGGCTGTGGGAGGAAAGCTTCTCGTTTCTATTGCCAACTGCCCCGGTATTCACTCGGCAGACGAGCCTATGCCCTTCGAGCAGGCAGATCTGCTCTTCAGAACCAGTAAGGAGTACGGTGTTCCGATCTCTGCTGCAGAGTTCACCAACGAGCCTAACCTTATTGCTCTCTCCGGTCTTCCCAAGGGCTATACCGCGGCTGATCACGCACGTGACCACGACCTCTTTGGTGCCTGGCTTAAGGAAAATTATCCCGAGTGCCTTTTCGTAGGCCCCTGTACCGTTGGCGACATCAATCTCTTCGGTTCTCTTGAGGGGGCGGGCGGCGGTATGGCTGCAGGCTTCCAGATGGTCACCACCGAGCAGCTTCTCGGCGACTATAAGTCTCCTATGGACGTATTCAGCTACCATTATTATAATGGAGTTTCCGAGAGAGGAGCGGCTATGGGCGGCCATTGGCCCTACCGGGCTATCCTCAGCGAGCAGTATCTTGCGGTAGCAGGCAACTGTGCCCGTCAGTACGTTGCTCGTCGCGACAAGTACGTTCCCGGCGGCGAGATGTGGGTTACCGAGTCGGGTGACGCGGGCTGTGGCGGAAACACCTGGGCATCCACCTATTGCGACGTTCCCAGAACCCTTAACGAGCTTGGCGATTTTTGTACCGTCACCAACGGCGTTATCTTCCACAACACTCTTGCATCCTCGGATTACGGCTATCTGAAGCACGGCAGCTTTGAGCCCCGTCCCAATTACTTTGCAGTAAAGCTCTGGAACACCCTTATGGGCACCACCGTTTATGACAGCGGCGAGCAGATCAGAGAGGGAGCTCACGTTTACGCTCACTCCCGCAGAGACGGTAAGGAGGGTATCGCATATCTCGTGATAAACAACTCTCATACCGAGCCTACCACCGTGTCGGTTCCCACCGACGCTACCGTATACGCCCTTACCGGCAACGGCAAGCTTCGTTCCCGCACTATGCTGCTTAATGGCAGAGAGCTTGTGCTCGGCGAGGGTGACAGCCTTCCTTCTCTTGAGGGAGAGGCGGTTTCCGCAGGTGAGATCACCGTTGCTCCCGGCGGATGTACCTTCATTGTGATCTGATTTTGGTTTTTGCATAATTTTCAATAAAACCGACAGGGCAGGGAAGCCTTTCTTCCGTAGCTCTGTCGGTTTTTTTGCGTTTTTTTGATACTGATTTTTCCCGTTTTATCAATAATTTGATAAGGATGACTTTTACTTTGTTTATTTTGAAAATAATAAGGCTTCTTAAGTTGTGCATTATTTACAAAAATAATATTATATATTGAATTTATTTGTTGATTGTGATATAATGATAGCGTAGTCAAATTAACTTTAAAAAGGAGATTTGTGATGAAAAAAAGATTTGCAATTATCGCACTCATTCTTGTAATTTCTATGATTACTCTTTCGTCCTGCGAGCTTATTTCCAAGATCCCCGGTCTTGGTAATGGCGGAGATGACGATCAAGGCCAGACTCCCGGCGGCGATGAAACACCCGGCGGCGATGAAACACCCGGCGGTGATGAAACACCCGGCGGTGAGACGCCAGATGCTCCCGGCGGTGAAAACCCCGACAATCCCGACAATCCCGACAATCCGGATGATCCGAAGGATCCCGAAGCTCCCGAGCACACCCACGTATTCGTTGATGGTAAGTGTGAGTGTGGCGAGGAGGATCCCAACTATGAGCCACCGAAGGAGGAGCCTGAAGTGCTTAACAATACTACCGTATATATCGTAGGTGACTCCACCGTATGCGGATTCAGCGACGGCTATTATTATCCCAGATACGGCTACGGCACCCAGCTTGCAAATTATCTTGCACCCGAGGCTACCGTAGTTAACCTTGCCCTTTCTGGCAGAAGCTCAAAGAGCTTTATTGTTGAGGCAAATTATGAGACCCTGAAGAACGGTCTTAAGGCGGGCGACTTCCTCATTATCGGCTTCGGTCATAATGATGAAAAGAGCGACGATGCGGCGAGATTCACCGATGCATCCAAGCCCTATACCGACGAGACCTCCTTCGGCTACTATCTCTACAACTATTATATCAAGCTTGCTACCGATGCAGGTGCGACTCCTATCCTCTGCACTCCCGTTGTAAGAGCGGCTACCGATGACGATTACAGTGGCAGCGAGGGACATATTACCGCAACGGGCGACTATGCTCAGGCAATTCGTGACCTGGGTGCCGAGCTTGGCGTAGCGGTTGCAGACCTTACCGCCATCACCGCGGCAGAGTATTCTGCCAAGGGCTTTGAGACTGCTAAGCTTTATCACGCGGTAACAGTTGGTATGCTTGATACCGACGGCACTACCGTAATTCCCAACTGGGCTTCGGTTGATAAGACTCATCTTAATATTTACGGTGCGAAGTTCGTGGCGTACAGCCTTGCCGCTGAGCTTAAGAAGGCTGACGGAATCGGCAAGTACGTTCTTGCCGATATTACAGCTCCCACCGAGGCAGACCTTGTTGTTAATCCCGATTACGTATACTCGGATTACGAGGCTCCCGATCTTGAGAGCTATACTCCCGTAGATCACTTTACCACCATTACCGACGGCTGGTACGGCACCGGCTTTGGTGACACAGGCGGAGAGCCTGCCAGCACCTCTAACGGTTACGTTGCAAAAGAGGTTGAGGAGGGCGTATTCCAGGTAGGTCAGCACCTTGACAGCGGAAGCAATAAGGGTAAGTTTGCAAAGGCTCAAGACGGCTTTGCCTTCCTCTTCACTCAGGTTGAGGCGGATAAGAACTTTAAGATCAGCGTAACAGGAACCATTCTTTATACCGCATCTACAAAGCAGGCGGGCTTCGGCCTTATGCTTCGTGATGATGCATATCTTCCCGTTAAGGATGCGTCCATCATATCCAACTACGTTACCGCAGGTATTCTTTGTGAGGAATCCAGCACGTACGCTCTCTTCTCAAGAGAAAATTCTACTCTTTCTAAGGGCAAGTCCTTCGGTGCTCTTCCTGCCGTAGGTGACGTTTATACTATGTCTATCGAGCGTGTAGGCCAGTCGGTCACCGTTACCGTAACTCTCGGTGACAAGACGGTTTCCACCACTCATTATGATTTCGACTTCTTCGCAAAGGACGGCGGCTATATGTACGTCGGTATGTTCGCAAATCGCGGTACTGTAGTTGAGTTCACCGATCTTAAGTTTGAGATCACAGGTACCTCTCAGGGAGCATAAAATTTGGCGATCCGTACTGTTCTTCGGGGACTTGACGTAGCCTTCTGCAACCGACGCCCCTAACAACAGTACTTCTCATCCGGATTTTGCGATCCCTACCATTCAAAATAGTTTATTCACCACAAAAATCATTAAAATGTAAACGCAAATTTACATATATAACAAAAAAGGAGAACAATTATGAAAAGAACGGCACTTCTCTTGGTAGTAATGCTCGTTGTATCACTCCTCGTCCTTTCCTCTTGCGATCTTATCAGCAAGATCCCTGTGATTGGCGACCTGATCAACAAGCCTTGCACCGAACACGTAGACGCCAACGGCGACTACATCTGCGACAAATGTGAAGCAGAGCTTGAGAAAAACGACACTCCTAACGATCCTTGCGAGCATAAGGATGAGAACAACGACCACAAGTGTGACGCTTGTGAGGAGTCTCTCTCCGAGTGTGCAGACGCAGACACCGATCACAAGTGTGACGTGTGCGGCACCGATATGGGTGAGCACGCAGCAGCAGAGGGCAGCCACGACTGTGCTTACTGCGGCAAGGCGGTTTCCGAGTGTGCAGACGCAGACACCGACCACAAGTGTGACGTGTGCGGCACCGAAATAGGTGAGCACGCAGCAGCAGAGGGCAGCCACGACTGTACCTATTGCGGAAAGGCAGCTTCCGAGTGTGCAGACGCCGATGGCGACTACGCCTGTGACGTATGCGGCAAGGAAATCCTTCCCGAAAATCTTGAAAGAGTTAACTATTCTCTTAACATCTCCGGTCAGGAAGCAGCGACTCTTTCAGCTGATGCTATTTTCGGCAGATTTACTATCGTTGCAGGTTCTACCATTAGAAATAGAACCAAGACATTTGAGGGCGTAGAATACACCCAGTCTGTTAAGATCGGTGACAAAACCTCCTCTATTAAGGTTGATGTTCCCGGCACAGGTAAGCTTTCCTTCCTTATTCAGAACGGCTCCAGCGGTGCGGCAATGCAGTTCATTACCGTTACTGCTCCCGATGGTACTGTTCATGACATCGAGTTCCTCGGTAATGACGGCGGCAGCCCCGTAGTTAAGATCGAGCTTGACGTTACCGAGGGCGAATGGATCATCAGCCGCGGTAAGAACGGCGGTACTCAGGACATATTCTATCTTGAGCTCTCCTGCATCGTTGAGAAGGCAGAGGAGAACGGCTTCGAGCTCGTTTCCGAGGGTATCGTGGATTATCTCTGCGGCCAGGCCCTTGACCTTTCCGAGATCAATCTTAACAGCACCTTTGCAAACGGCAAGACCGAGCCTCTCAGCCTTGAGAATGTTTCCATTGACTCCTCTGCTGTTAATATGGAAGTGTCGGGCATCTATCCCGTAACCATCAGCTATAAGGAGTACGCTCCTATCAGCATTAACGTTAACGTATACCTTCCCGTAAGCATTGAGCTTGGCTTTGACGGTACCGTTCAGGGCAGCCAGACCTCTGCAGGTAACGGCACTTACGTTAACAAGAGCTTCAAGGAGGTTTACGCAGTAGGCGACTCCCTTGATCTCACAGGTCTTTACGTAGCAATTCAGGGTAAGCTTGGCGAAGACGTTAAGAAGTTCCCCAACGTATCTGCATACGAGGTAGGCGAGGTTGACCTCTCCACCGCAGGTACTAAGAGCCTTTCCGTTTCCTACGTATTCGCTGAGGAAAGGATAACCGCCAACGCTTCTATCCACGTTGTTGATACCGCTCCCTCTATCGTAGAGGATGCATATCAGGTTATGGTAGACCAGTCCTACACCGGCGTGATCGGTGCGGTAGAGAATGGCTACAATATGTTCACCACGGTTCAGCAGGCTCTTGACTTCCTTGCTTCCTCCGAGGCAGGCAAGCGTAAGATTATGATCATCGAAGAGGGCCTTTACACCGAAAAGATCGAGATCACTATCCCTAACCTTCATATCAAGGGCGTTGGTGCGGATAAGGTTATCATCGAGTGGGATTCCCTCTACGGCATCAAGGATGCGGGCGGATTCTCCCAGATCACCGACTCTACCCAGACCGTTGCAGTAAGAGATACAGCTACCGGTGTTACCATCGAGGGAGTTACCATCTCTAACTACTGGAACACCCAGGAGAGAATGGATGAGGCCGGCCTTGCAATTGAGAGAGGCCTTGCACTTCTCGTTCAGGCAGACAGATTCATTATGAGAGACTCCAGACTCCTTGGTATCCAGGATACTCTTGAGCTCTTCACCGGACGTCAGTACTTCGAGAACGTATTCATCTCCGGTTATACCGACTTCATCTTCGGTACTAACAATACCACCCTCTTCAAGGGCTGTACAATCCACGTAATTGACACCACCAAGGATGACAGCGGCACAGCAGGCTACCTTACCGCCTTCAAGGGCTCTAACAAGGGTGCTTCTGACGCTATCACCTACGGTGCTATCTTCTATCAGTGTAGCTTCACCGCTGATGAGGGCGTTACCGCAGGCAAGACCGCTATCGGCCGTACCTGGGGTGCTTATGCGGCAGTTGCTGTTATCGAGTCTGATATCGGCGGCCACATCTCTCTTGACGGCTACGATTCCTCCAATAACAAGAATAAGAGATACATCTCTATGAACGGCATCCATCCCACCGACGAGACCGTTCAGTTCGTAGAGTACGGCAACACCGGTGCAGGTGCAATTACCGAGCCTGTTGCAGGTATGAGGATGCTTACCGCTGAGGAAGCAGCTCTCTACATTGACATCGCGACCATCTTCGGCAAGAACAACCGCGGCGTATCCTGGCTTGATGCTTGGGATCCTGCAGTTACCGAGATCGTCCTTGACGACAGAACCTATTATAACTTTGACCAGAGCACAAGCGAGGGTACCTGCCACGTATTCGATATCAATACCACTATCGCAAGCGGCTCTACTCTTGAGTGGGCAGGCCTTCTTATCAGTGCAGAAAACGGTAAGATTGCTTGGAACTCCAATGCGAACTCTCTTAATATGAAGGCAGGTGCTTTCATTAAGTTCACCGTTCCCGCAGGCTCTGAGGTTACCGTTATAACCTATCCTAACTACAATTACTTCACTCTCAACGGCGTTGGTACCGCAAGCTCCAATATGCTTTCTCAGTACTATGCAGAGGAGACCGAGGTTACCCTTCTTTCCACAGGAGACCTCTACATCTATCAGATCATCATCAATCCCGATGAGCAGGCTCCCGCGGCTCCCACTCTCTCCGAGATCAAGGTTTCGGGCTTCAACACTAATTACGTTGTAGGCGATGAGATCTCTCTTGAGGGCGTTGTTGTTAAGGGTATTTACTCCGATAACTCTGTTCGTGAGGTTGCATATGAGGTTGACGCATCTGCAGTAGTTAATACCGCAGCAGGCGAGTATGCAGTTATCTTCTCCTTCGAGGGCAAGACCGTTACCGCTACCGTAACCTACGAGGATCCCAATGCAGATCCCGCAATTACTAAGAATACCGTTCTTGACTTCACAACCGTAGAAGGACTTGAGGCAGCTCAGAACAATCCCAAGGTTACCATTAACGGCTCCGTAAGACACAACGGTGCCGAGATCCAGATCACCGGTACCATCTCCTTCCAGGTTAAGGCAGGTACTGTTGTAAGCGTTCTTCCTTATGCAAATACCTCTTACGCTTCCTTTAAGATTTACGCAGAGGGCAAGGACGACGGTATCGTTTACAACGAATCACATGCGGTAATGTTCTTCGAGGACTGCACGGTTGTTTACGAGGGCCTTGAGAACAACTATCTCTGCAAGATCTCTATAGAATGTCCTCTCCCTGAAGGCAAGTACGTATTCGGTGGATCTACCGAAGAGGGTGATGTGACAGGTATTCTCGAATCTATTCCCGGTATGTCTGTTTCCGGCACCTGCAAGAATCATTCCGGCGGTGCACAGCTTGGTTCTGATTCCCAGATCATCTTCATTGCTCCCGCTCTTGCAACCGTCACCGTTCAGGGCTTTGATACCAACTACGGTCAGCTTCTCGTTCTCGTTGATGGCGTGCCGGTTGAAATGAATGCAAATGCTCAGTATGTTTTCACCGCTCCCTATGCTTCAACGATTATAATCGAGGCGATTAACGTTGGTACTGAGGAAGAGCCTGCTTACAACAAGTCCTATATCACCTATATCCAGGTTGACGTTCCTGTATTTATTGAGGAAAACACCGAGATCACCTTCGGCTCCCAGGGTAATTACAAGGATTCTGTTGTTGATTTCTCCGGCATCACCATCGGTGACAACGGCGGTAGCAACTCCCAGATCAAGAACGGCTCCTTCTCCTTTGCAGTAAGAAAGGGTGCGATCGTTACCGTTCACGGTTATAGCGGATATACCTCCTACAATCTTGGCGACGGCGACCTCGTTTGGGAGGGTATTACAGATGAATATTACACTTATGAAGCGTGGTCTGATTGCACGATCACGATCTCTCACACAACAGGTAATAACTACTTCTACTCCATCTCCATCGTATACCCTGTAGTATATGAGGAGACCACCACCATCGATCTTTCAGCAACGGGTGCGAGTATTCAGGGCACAACCGGTAATTACGAGGGACTTACCGTTGATGCAACCAGCGGCAAGTTTGCTGATAATGGCAGCGGCTGGGTACAGGTAAATGCAGGTACTGTCATAACCCTTAACGTTCTTGATGGAGCTGAGGTTTCTGTTGCTGCATATAGCAGTGCAGCTAATTTCGCCATTGAAATTGTTGACGGCGTTTGCACCATCACCTGCAATGCTAACGATTATCTCAAGTCGATTACCGTTAGCTACCCCATCATTTATGATACTGCTACCACTATCAACCTCTCCGCTACCGGTGCCAATATTCAGGGCTCGGTAGGTCAGTACGAGGGCCTTACCGTTGATGCAACCAACGGCAAGTTCGCTGACAATGGCGGCGGTTGGGTACAGGTTAATTCGGGTACCGTTATCACTCTTAAGGTGGCAGACGGTGCAGCAGTTACTCTTTCTGCATACTCCAGTGCTGATAACTTCACCGTTGCAGTTGCAGACGGCATCTGCACCATCACCTGCGTTGGCAACGATTACCTTAACGGCATCACCGTTGCTTACTGATAGCTTTTGTTAAGTCACAGGACTTAATCATTTGCCCCTCGGCTTTTGCCGAGGGGCTTTTCTTTGTTAAACAAAAATTGATAAATTTTTAGTTGACAATTTGTTCGCTTAGGTTTAAAATATATATAATATATTTTGATTGAGAGGGACGGTAATGCTTAAAATACTTATCGCCGAGGACGACAGAGAGCTAAGGCAGCTTTTCTCTCACGTCCTTATTAAAAACGGATATTCGGTCAAGGGTGTCACCAATGGCAGAGAGGCTCTTGAGGCACTTGACAGCGATTATTTTGACCTTGTTATTTCGGATATAATGATGCCCGAGATGGACGGCTATGAGATGGTGTCGGCTTTGCGTGAGACGGGTAGCACCATTCCCGTGCTTATGATTACCGCCAAGGACGGCTTTGATGATATGCGTCGCGGCTTCCTTTCGGGTACCGACGATTATATGGTAAAGCCTATTAACGTAAACGAGATGGTTCTTCGAGTTCAGGCACTTCTTCGCCGTGCCCAGATGATAAGCGAGCGTAGACAGGTCATCGGCAATACGGTTATGGAGATAGATTCTCTCACCGTTACCACCGAGACCGAGAGCTTTATTTTGCCGCAGAAGGAGTTTATGCTGCTTTATAAAATGGCAGCATCCCCGGGCAAGATCTTTACACGCCATCAGCTTATGGATGATATCTGGGGCTACGATAACGAGAGCGATACTCACACCGTCGACGTACATATCGGTAGACTCCGTGAGCGGTTCCGCGACAGCCGTGACTTTAAAATCGTCACTATGCGTGGTGTTGGATATAAGGTGATCAGATTATGAAAAAGTATACTAAGCCCACCGAGAAAATTGATGTATATTACGTCAAGGTGCGTGAGGCATTTGATCAGATCAGACATCAGAAGCGACGGGGCTTCAGCTTAAGATGGCGACTCTTCCTCGTCGTTGCCGTCGGTATTGCTATCGGTATATGGCTGGGCTATGGCATATCCGAGCTGCTTCGTCCTCTGGGCGTTGAGTTCAGCAACGTAGACCTGCTTCTTGAGGTAAGCATCGTCAGTCTGCTTTGCGGTCTCGGCTTCACCCTCCTTCTGTCGCGATGGGTGTTCAAGCCTATTGAGAATCTCCGTCGTGCGATGGAGCAGGTTGCCGACGGTGATTTTACCGTCCGCCTTACCGAGCAGTCAAAGTCTAAGGAGATACAGGAGGTATACTCGGGCTTTAACCTGATGGTACACGAGCTTGGCACCACCGAGATGCTCCAGCGTGACTTTACGTCTAACGTCTCCCACGAATTCAAGACCCCCATTGCAGCTATCGAGGGCTACTCTATGCTGCTGCAGGGTGGGGATAATCTTAACGAGGATCAGCAGGAATATGTTAATAAGATCCTGTATAATACGAAGCGTCTTTCGGGACTTGTGGGCAATATGCTCCTTCTTTCCAAGCTTGAAAATCAGTCTATTGAGACCAACCAGCAGCAATACCACCTTGACGAGCAGATACGCGAGTCGCTTCTGGGTATGGAGGGGGCCTGGCTTGATAAGAATATTGAGTTTGACGTAGAGCTTGATGAGATCCGATATTACGGTAACGAGGGGCTTATGCGTCACGTATGGGACAATCTGCTAAGCAACGCCATAAAATTCAGTCCCGACGGAGGTCTTGTACGGCTTAGTCTCACAAGGACGGAGGACAAGATCGTATTTGTAATTGAGGATCAGGGGTGTGGTATTCCCGACGATGCAAAAAAACGCATTTTTGATAAATTCTATCAGCACGATAATTCGAGAGAGCAGGAGGGCCACGGACTCGGACTTCCTCTTGTAAAGCGTATCGTGTCGCTTTGCGGCGGCACAATAGATGTCACAGATGCAGAGGGCGGCGGTGCAAGGTTTACCGTCATACTTCCCGAATAAATGAAAACAAATGCAAAGGGACTGCCTTGATATGGCAGTCCTTTTTTCAACAAAAATTGACCTTGAATTGATAATTAGTTGTATTTTTTAATATATAATTAACAATGTATTTTTATATTTTTATATCCTCGGAGGAAAAATGAGTACCTATTCAATCAACGGAAGGAGATTTGCCGAGATGCTCGCATCGGGTGCGGCACTTCTTTCCGAGCATATAACCGAGCTTAACGCTCTGAACGTCTTTCCTGTTGCCGACGGTGATACGGGCACTAATATGCTTGCCACCATCGACGGCGGGCTTGCCGCCATCGAGTCACCCTCGGATAGCATCGGCGAGACATCTCGTCGCTTTGCCCGTGCGGCATTACTCTCCGCCAGAGGTAATTCGGGCGTTATCCTCTCCCAGATTTTTTCGGGAATAAACGAGTATCTTAAGGATTTTGAGGAGGTAAACGCCCCCCAGCTTGCCGCCGCGTACGAGAGCGGTATCAGGACCTCTTACGCCTCGGTTCAGGATCCGACGGAGGGAACGATTCTCACCGTCTTCAGAGAGAGCACCGAGTATGCCGCTGCGGGTATAAACGAGAGCTCGTCGGTAGAGGACTTTATGCGACTTCACGTAGAGGAGGCGGCTCGCTCGCTTGAGCGGACTCCCGACCTTCTTCCCGCCCTTGCCGAGTCGGGCGTTGTTGACTCGGGTGGAGCGGGCTATCTTTATATTGCAAGGGGAATGTACGCCGCCCTGACGGGTGAGGTTCATTCAGAAGTCGGATCGTAG
>JAZNWM010000204.1:0-6652 GCA_045593345.1 Eubacteriales bacterium | reverse complement strand
CATGGCTACGATCCGACTTATAGAATAAAAGCTCTATTAAAAAAGAGGAAAACCGCAGGTTTTCAACCTTAATATAACCAAATGCAACAAAAAAACCGAGGTGCTATCAACCTAACACCCCGGTGATTTTATTCGGTTATGCCTGAATACCACAGCTACAGGGGCAAAGGGATTCAGAGCAGAAATCGTCGGCTGACGAGCGAGAATCGTACGAGTGTACGATGAGCGAGGAAACGGCGATAGAATAAAAGCACCATTAAAAAAGAGGAAAACCGCAGGTTTTCAACCTTAATAATACACAAATGCAACAAAAACACCGAGGTGCTATCAACCTAACACCCCGGTGGTTTTATTCGGTTATGCCTGAATACCACAGCCCTTATTTTTCTCTGAACTGATAGTCATAGAGCTTTTTGTATTTACCGCCTCGGGCAAGAAGCTCGTCGTGAGTTCCCTGCTCTACGATGCCCTCCTTATCAAGCAGGACGATCTCGTCGGCGTTCTTTATCGTAGAAAGACGGTGTGCAACGACAATTACCGTTCTGCCGCGTGAAAGCTCCTCAAGGGATGCCTGTATCTGCATCTCGGTGGCATTATCAAGGGCACTCGTTGCCTCGTCGAGAATAAGCAGCTTCGGATTTTTTAAGAACACGCGTGCAATGGCAATTCGCTGACGCTGACCGCCCGAAAGCTTTACACCCCTCTCGCCAACCTCGGTATCATAGCCGTTTTTCAGGGTGGAGATATACTCGTGGATATTGGCCTTCCTTGCGGCGTCAATGATCTGCTCGTCGGTGACGTCACCCGCACCGTAGGCAATATTCTCACGCACAGTACCGTCAAAGAGGAACACCGTCTGAGATACCATACCGATATTTCTACGCAGGCTGCTTAATGTAATATCCCTGGTATCAACGCCGTCAATGGTAATTTTACCATCGGTGACAGGGTAAAATCTGGGGATAAGATTACACAGCGTGCTCTTACCTCCCCCCGACGGGCCAACCAGAGCCAGAGTCTTGCCCGCCGCAACCGTAAGGTTAAGCGATCTGATAACGAACTCCGCACCGTCGCCGTCGCCGTAGCCAAAGGACACGTCGTCAAACACCAGATCACCCTTGATATCAGTAATCTCAATGCTGCCCTCGTCAACCTCCTCCGGCTCGTCGAGAATGTCGCAAAATCTGGAGAAACCGCTCATTCCCTCCTGCAGCTGCTCAAAGAGGGCTACGAAGCGGTGGATGGGATTTAAGAACATTGAAATATAGAGAACGAAGGCGGTAAACTCGCCCGCGTCAATCTTGCCGTTAATAAGGAATATACCGCCCACGAAGATGACTACCAGATAAAGCAGGTCGGAGAGGAACTGCATTATGGCGTCGAAGAAGCCGAGGGAGAACATCGCCTCGCTCCTATGATGAGCGAAAAGGGCGTTTACCCTGTTGAATCTACCCATCTCGTATTCCTCGGCAACGTACGCCTTGGTCTCGCGGATGCCCGTAATAGAGTTCTCAAGGGTAGAGTTAATCTCGGACATCTTGAGTCGGGAGGCACGCATAGCGTTACGCATCCTCTTACGCGAGAGGACGGTGAACAGCACGATAAATGGCACCACCGAAAACATAATAAGCGTGAGAGTGAGATCTATCCTTGACAGAATAATAAATGAGCCCAGGAACATCAGGATGGCGAGAAAGACATTCTCGGGGCCGTGGTGAGCAAGCTCGGACACGTCAAAGAGGTCGCTGGTCAGTCGGGAGAGAAGATCGCCCGTCTTGTGCGAGTCAAAGTAGGAGAATGGTAATCTCTCATATTTCGCGAACAGGTCTGCACGCATATCCTTCTGCATCCTGACACCGACGATGTGACCGTAGTAGCCTATGACGTACTGAAACACCGCCTTGATTATATAAATCACCAAGAGCAGAATGGCGTTCATAACCACCACGTTTACGGTGAAATCCTCGCTGTCAAACCCGTTTACGATATTCTTCGCTATCGTGGGATAGAACAGATTGCACACAGCCACTATCACCGCCGAAAACATATCAAGAATGAACAGGCCCAGATGTGGCTTGTAATATCTAACAAATCTTTTTAACATATTTTATAACCGTTTTTATAGAGAATTTTCTTTGCTTCCTCGCTGTCAAATCCATCGGACGGAAGCTTCTTGTCAAGAAGGCGGCGGGCGTTAAGGTCAAAATCGATCTCACCCGAGTCTACAAGCCCCGACATAACCTCCCTGATATCCGAGGAGGCATAGCCCTTCGCCACAAGAGCGGGAATGATTCTCAGCGGGCCGCGAAGCTTTCGGTTCGCCTCGTCAATAATAAGACGCTCAAGCTGACGGTGCTCGTTAATATAGCCGCAGTCCACCATCTCGCTACAGACGGTCTCCACAATATCACGCCCAAAGCCCGCACGCGAGAGCTTTGCCGAAAGAGTCCTTCTGTTATTATCCGCAAAGGCGAGAAGGGACAGAGCCTTCTTCCTGGCACGGTGAAGCTCGTCGGCATATTTTATCCCCGCCAGGTCGTCAGAGTCAAGCACATCGCCCGCCTCGGGACAGCCAAGCTCGGTATAAACGGCATCGGTGACCGTATAACCTGCAAACTCCCCCTCCTCGACCACGCCGAGAAGGAGGAGGTGAGAATCCTTTAATTCCTTTACAGATTTCAGGACAGCCATATATTAAAGCTCGTCATCGAAATCCTTGATTTCGAAATCCTCGTCACTCATAGAATCGGCCTCGTCCTCGTTGCCGAGGGACATAACCTTCTCTCTCACGAGAGCCTCGAGGGTCTCCATAAGCTCCTTGTCGGATTCGATAAGGCGTCTTACGTTATCTTTACCCTGACCGAGTCTTTCGCCGTTGTAATAGAACCAGGCACCGCTCTTCTCAATGATGCCGAGCTGGATAGCCATATCGATGATCTCAGAGGATTTGGAGATACCCGAGCCGTAAAGAATATCGAACTCTGCTACCTTGAAGGGAGGAGCAACCTTGTTCTTAACCACCTTACATCTGGTGTGAGAGCCGTAAACCTCAGAGCCGTTCTTAAGCGACTCAACGCGACGAACGTCAATACGGACGGAGGCGTAGAACTTAAGTGCCTTACCGCCTGTGGTGACCTCAGGGTTGCCGTACATTACGCCAACCTTCTCACGAAGCTGGTTGGTGAAAATAACGATGCAATTGGACTTGGCAATAGCACCCGAGAGCTTTCTCATCGCCTGGGACATAAGGCGTGCCTGCACACCTACGTGGGATGCTCCCATATCACCCTCTATCTCCTGACGGGGAACGAGGGCGGCAACCGAGTCGATAACGATAATATCGATGGCACCCGAATTTACGAGGGTCTCGGCAATCTCAAGAGCCTGCTCGCCGCAGTCGGGCTGGGAAACGATAAGCTCGTTGATGTCAACGCCAAGCTTCTTTGCATAAATAGGATCAAGAGCGTGCTCGGCGTCAATGAAGGCTGCCTCGCCACCCTGCTTCTGCACCTCGGCTATAACGTGAAGTGCAATAGTGGTCTTACCCGAGGACTCGGGGCCAAAGATCTCGGTAATTCTTCCTCTCGGAATTCCTCCGATACCAAGGGCGAAGTCCAGCGAAAGCGAGCCTGTGGAAACGGCAGAAACGTTCATTGAGGCATTCTCGCCAAGACGCATAATACTGCCCTTACCGCACTCACGCTCTATTCTTTGCATAACGGTCTCAATAGCCGCCTTTTTATCTCCTGATGGTGCAACCGTCTTTTCGGTTGCCTTTTTTGCCTTTGCTGCCATATTTATTCTCCTTTTAGGTTAGTAATCAAAATAATCTGGTTGCTCCGAGAGGACGGATGTTAAGAGACATAACCGCTCCCTCTCCGAATACCGAATTCATCCTACCGACGAATTCCTCAAGATCCTCATTTTTGACGAAGGCCTGGATAGTACCTGCAAATCCGCCGCCGTGTACCCTGTACGCCCCCTTTTTGCCCGACAGAGCCCCGTCCGCCACGCAGAGTGCCAGGGATATACCCTGCTCGAAGGGATTGTTATTGGTGTAGACGTTCTGAAGATACTGGAAGGAGGAGCGACCCGATGCGGAAATTATCTCAAGGAAGGCATCAAGATCCGCCCTGATAAGTGCCTCGCGTGCAGCCTCTACCCTATCATTCTCGCGAAGGAAGTGAATGGCACGAAGGATGGCACGGTCGCCCGATCTCTTACGAAGCATAGGAATAGCCGCGATAAGCTCCTCCTCACTGATTCCGCGAAGAACCTCGCGACCAAGCAGGGTGGCAACCGCCTTCATCTCCGCAGGGACTGAGGCATAGTCCTCGTTAAGTCCCGCGTGGGATCCGCCCGTGTTGACGATGCAGAGCGAGTAGCCACGCTCGGAAAGCGAGAGATCAACCGACTCTACAACGGGGTCAGAGCTGTTCTCAAAATCTATGTAAACGAAGCCGCCGACAGCACAGGCCATCTGATCCATAAGACCGCAGGGCTTGCCGAAATAGACGTTCTCCGAATACTGTGCGTACTTCGCAATCTCCTTATTATCAACCACACCATCGTTATAAAGGTGGTTAAGGATATTGCCTATCATTACCTCAAAGGCCGCCGAGGAGGAGAGTCCGCTGCCCTTCATAACCTCGGTGCAGGAATACGCATCATAGCCACCGACCTTATGCCCTGCGGTAACGAATGCATTTACCATACCTGCAACAAGTGCACGTGAGGTGTATTTTCTGAATTTTGCGGTGTTGGATATATCCTCGAGGCTTATCTGATCCTTTGGATACCCCTCAGAGCAAAGTCTGATAAGACCGTCGTCATTCTTCGCCACGACAGCAAGAATATCTCTGTTGATCGCACCCGCCATAACCTTACCGTGATTATGATCGGTGTGATTACCGATTATCTCGCTCCTGCCGGGAACCGAGAATATATAGAGATCTCTGTCGTCGCCGTAATTTGCAACGAACGCCTTGATAGCGGCTATCATACGCTCTCTCGCGTGGTCAAGATCGTCGTAGAGAGAAGCGTATTTTGAGAGACCTCCGCTCTCTAAAAAGCCGATAAGCTCGTCAGCTCTCATTATTTCCGTCACCTTTCATTTTTTCATAATCCGAGCGTAAATCACGCTCATACGCCAGGGCCTCCGAAAGCATCTCATCGGCAGTCTTCATCCCGCCGTCGGGGGTGTCGGCGTATATAACCCTGGCAGCTACCTCGTGTCTGAACCAGGTAAGCTGCCGCTTGGCATATCTGCGGGAGACAAGCTTCAGCCTCTCAACAGCCTCGGAAAGAGTAGCCCTGCCCTCAATATAGTCGATAAGCTCCTTGTAGCCTATAGCCGAGGATGCCGTACCCGACGAGAGAAGTCCCGATCTGTAAAGCGACTCCACCTCGGAGAGCAGTCCCTCGTCCATCATCATATCAACACGAGAGTCAATTCTACGATAAAGCAGCTCTCGGTCAAGAAAGTCTATAGTTATCATTCCGACGAATACCTCACGCTCGCCAAGAAGGCTCTCGCGGTCGAGAACCGACTTCGGAACGCCGGTCTTATCGTATATTTCAAGTGCACGAATAACACGCCTTACGTTATTCTTGTGGATCTTCTCGGCAGACTCGGGATCTACCTCACGAAGTCGCTCCCACAGAATGGTCGCAGCATCCTTACCCTCAAGGGCGGCAAGAAGTCTGTCGCGGTACTCGGGATCGCTCTCGGGGGCGTCCTGGGCATTAGGTCTTGCAACCGAGTCGATATACAGCCCCGTTCCGCCGACGAACAGCGGCAGCTTGCCCCTGGCGGTAATATCGCGGGCAATATCTATAGCTGCCCTGCGGTACTCCTCCACGCTGTAGCTCTCGGTGGGCGAGAGAAAATCTATAAGATGGTGAGGCACCGCCGCCCTCTCGGCAACGGTAGCCTTCGCCGTGCCGATATCCATCCCCTTGTAAATCTGCATAGAGTCACAGGAGATGATCTCGGCAGACAGCCTGTCCGCAAGGCCCAGCGAAAGTGCCGTCTTGCCCGATGCGGTAGGGCCGGTTATTGCAAGGGCGAATATCATTTGATCACGCCCTCTATCCATTTGATAAGGTCGGAGAATACCTCCTGCCTGTTGATCTCAAAGAAAAGCTCGTGGCGTGCGTCTGGATAAAGCTTCAGTCCGACGTTCGCCCCCTGCTTTTTAAGGTTATCGTATACATATCTTACTCCCTTACCGAAGCCACCGACCGGATCCTGCTCACCGCTGACCACCAGCGTGGGAAGATCCGACGGAAATTGACGGAACCAGGCGGAATCGTTGCAATCACCGAGGAAGCAGAAAAGATCCTGGTAGCCTGCAAGGGTGAAGATAAAATCATTCTTGGGATTGCCTATTCTGTCGGCAACCATAGACGGATCGCGAGTAAGCCATGCATTAGGCCCCTCGGCAGGATCAAAGCCCTTGTTGTAGCCGCCATCCGCAAGAGAGCAGATAAATTTAGAGCGATGCCTTTCGCCCTTGATGGCACGAAGAAGCTTGACCAGAAGGAGTCCCGCACCCGTCGCGGGATTGGGGCCTGCAGTACCGTGGATGATAAGGCCATCGATGGTGCTTCCATACTTATTCGCATAAAGTCGTGCGATAAACGAGCCCAT
>JAZNWM010000203.1:0-2212 GCA_045593345.1 Eubacteriales bacterium | reverse complement strand
TAGACAGAATGATACAGATCCTCTCCAGACGCCAGAAGAACAACCCCTGCCTTATCGGTGAGCCGGGTGTAGGTAAGACCGCCATCGTCGAGGCCCTTGCTCTCCGTATCGTTGAGGGTAAGGTTCCCGAGTCGCTCTCTGGCTTTGAGGTCTGGCAGCTTGACCTTACCGCACTTGTGGCGGGAACACAGTTCCGCGGTCAGTTTGAATCGCGTATTCTCGGTCTGATTAAGGAAATTAAGGCTGCAGGCAATATTATCCTTATGATAGACGAGGTTCATAATATCGCCGGTGCGGGCGAGACCTCCGACGGCAGTATGAGTGCCGCAAACCTCTTGAAGCCCGCTCTCTCACGTGGTGAGATTCGCGTTATCGGTGCCACCACCCTTAAGGAGTACAGAAAGCATATTGAGAAGGACAGTGCTCTCGAGCGTCGCTTCCAGCCTATTAAGGTAGAGGAACCCTCGGTTGATGAAACCGTCGATATAATCAAGGGTATCAAGAGATATTACGAGGAATTCCACGGCGTTGCTATCTCCGACGAGGTTGCACGCCTGGCCGCAATTCTCTCCGAGAGATATATTACCGACAGATTCTTGCCCGATAAGGCAATTGATCTTATTGACGAGGCGGCGGCTAAGTCGGCACTTAACTGTCCCGAGCTTAACGAGAGACGCCGAAATGAGAAGCGTCTTTATGAGATTGACAGAAGGACAGAGGAGCTTGAGGCCAAGGTTGAGAATCCCGAGGGACAGACCGAGGAGAATTATAAGGAGCTTGCCGATCTCAAGTCTGAGAGGATAAGAATTGAAACCAGACAGAAGATTATCGTTCCCGTCACCGAGTCGCTTTCTCTCACTCCCGACGATCTTCTTCGCGTCATTGAAATATGGACGGGCATTCCCGCCGCCGAGCTTTCTATCGGTGATCTTGACCAGCTCTCAGGACTTTACGAGCGTATTTCCAAGAGAATTATCGGTCAGGATGAGGCTGTGCGTGCGGTCGTTCGTGCCATCAAGCGTAAGAGATCGGGCGTATCCTACAGACAGAATCCCGTATCTATGATATTTGCAGGCCCCACGGGCGTGGGTAAGACCGAGCTCGTTAAGGTGCTTGCGGACGATCTCTTCAAGCAGCCCGAGTCTCTTATCAGACTTGATATGTCTGAGTTTATGGAGAAGCATTCTGTGTCCAGAATCGTAGGTGCTCCTCCCGGATATGTGGGATATGACGAGGCAGGTCAGCTTACAGAGAAGATTCGCCGCCGTCCCTACTCGGTGGTGCTCTTTGACGAGATAGAGAAGGCACATCCCGACGTGCTTAATATTCTTCTTCAGGTGCTTGACGACGGTAAGATTACCGATGCCCAGGGCAGACAGGTCAACTTTGAGAATACTATTATCATTATGACGACCAATGCGGGCAGCGAGGGTGCCTCCGCCGTCCCGGGCTTCTCTGAGAAGCGTGAGCTGCAGGCTAAGGACAGAACAGAGAAGGCTCTTTCCACCTTCCTCCGTCCCGAGTTTATTAACCGTATCGACGAGATAATCACCTTCCGTCATCTTGATAAATCCGACTTCGTTAAGATTGCTGATATTATGCTCTCGAAGCTTCGCGATCACTTTGACGAGAAGGGAATAAGGCTTCTTTATACCGATGATGTTCTATCGCTTATTGCCGATGAGTCCTACTCCGAGAAGTACGGTGCGAGAAATATGCGTAGGTATATAGAGAGGCAGGTTGAGGATAAGCTTGCCAACGTAATTCTCGATAATTACGGCAAGACCATCAAGGGCATTTCGCTCACTGTATCTGATGGTGAAATAAAGGTTGAATACATTTAATTATCAAATAAGGAGATATAAAACGTGGCAGAATGTTCACACGACTGTTCTACCTGCTCGCAGAAGTGCTCTAAGGAGTCTATGCTTGAGCCACAGAACAAGGCAAGTAATGTAAAGCGTGTTATCGGTGTTGTAAGCGGTAAGGGCGGCGTTGGTAAGTCGCTTGTCACCTCTATGCTTGCCGTAACTATGCAGAGAAGAGGATACAAGACGGCTATTCTCGACGCCGATATTACAGGCCCCTCTATCCCGAAGTCCTTTGGACTTAAATGCGGAACGGTGGAGGGCACCGATATCGGTATGTTCCCGCCCAGAACTAAAATGGGCATCGAGATTATGAGCGTTAATTTGCTTATGGACGAGGAGAC
>JAZNWM010000202.1:0-8757 GCA_045593345.1 Eubacteriales bacterium | reverse complement strand
TGGCTCACAGAACGACATGGCTACGATCCGACTTGAATGCTATCAATACCATCCTGGACGGTGCGGGAGCATTTGTGACAGCGACCGACGAATTTACCAACGCCACCCATCGCGTGACAGAGAGGCTTGGCGATATTCCCTGGGCAGAGGAGGCTATTGACCGTTTGAACAGACTTGCAGCCTCCTTCTCGGAGATTGCAAAATCAGTCAAGGAAATCTACGACGCTACGGGTGATATTAAGGAAAGCGTTGATATTTACTGGGACAAATTCAAGGAGGGCGGAAGCGAGCTTCGCAGTGCGGTAGGCCATCTTGCAGATATGGCGACCAGCCTTATCAGTGCAATAGAGCTTGTTGAAGGCGGCCTTGCGGATATTTCCCTCGGCCTCGGAATGCTTCGCGACTCAATCAGCCAAGCTGACGCCGATGCGGTAGAGGCTGCTACGGATAAGATACGAGTGGGTGCAGAGAGCCTTATCAACGGCGGTGAAGGTCTGAAGAATGCCTTTGCCGAGCTTGAGGGAGCTCTTAACGGACTTGATAAGAACGCCGAAATGAGCGAGATTATTTATTCCCTTTCGGCTCCGCTTACAAAAATCAGCGAAGCGGCTAAGGAGATCGGCGGCGGAATATCTGATATGGGTAGCGGAATTATTACCGTACTCGACAATATTACCGTTGAATTTGACAAGCTCGGCGAGGGGGGCTCGCTGATAATCGGAGGTGTGGGAGATATTTCCGCATCTATGGGACAGATTACCGAGGCGGCAAAATCTATTGGCGAGGGAATAATTGCACTTGACAAGGCTATAGAGGCGGTAGGCTCTGCAGTTGTCGTAAAGGACGAGGCAAGGCTTCAGTCTGCTCTTGACGGTATATATCTTGCACTTGGCAATATAATCGGCTCTACGTCAGAGCTTGCCGACGTGCTTAGCCTGCTTAGTGAGGATATGAAGGCGGCGGCAGTCTGGGGCGATGAGCTTATGGAGGAGCTTTCCGCGGTGACGGCTGCCCTGACGGGTATGTCGGAGGCCCTCGTTAAAATACAGTCGGGCGTTGATTCGCTTCGCGGCGTCGTATCCTTCGATATTAATATGGCGGAGGAAGGGCTTGCACTTATCTGCGAGGGTCTGTGGAGTATGTCCGACGCGGCAGAGGATATGAAGATATGCTTCTCGGCTATTGCCGACGCGATTGACAAGATTGAGGGCGGCTCGGAGCAGCTTGACGCCGCTATAGGTGATCTTAAGGAATTTATCAGCGGAGTCAGAGGCGTAACGGGCAGCATCGGCAGTATCTCGGAGAAGATAAATCTGCTGGTAGGCTATCTTGACGGAGTTGATCCCGTACAGATTCCCACCCCGCCAGAGAGCATTACTGCGA
Source organism: Eubacteriales bacterium (assembly GCA_045593345.1). GTDB lineage: Bacteria > Bacillota > Clostridia > Oscillospirales > CAG-272 > UBA1740. The sequence continues at coordinate 7,374 of JAZNWM010000202.1, read as the reverse complement.
CGGCAAATCAGTTATTTATCTATATTTCTGCTATTGAAAACGAGCTTAAGCTTCTGAACACAGATATTTCGGGGCTTGGCGACGAGCTGCTTGGATATTTAGGTAGCATCAATGAGATATTTGGCAACATTTCCGAAAACATCGTCAGCATGATTTACAGCCTTAACGACGGAGGGCTTATTGACAGCAGCATAACCGAAGCAGAGATTGACTCGGTGACGGGAGGCAAGCTGTTCTCCTGCGTTAACAGGGGAGACGTTTCGGGTGACATCAACGTCGGCGGTATAAGCGGCGTGATGGGGCTTGAATATTCCCTTGATCCCGAGGACGATCTGTCGGTGGAGCTGACGGTCACACAGAAGAAGCAATACAAGCTTAAGGCGGTTATTCACGCCTGCCATAACGACGGCAGCGTCACGGCAAAATACGACTGTGCGGGCGGTATCGTGGGCAAAATGGATCTCGGTCTTATCTACGGTGGCGAGGCTTACTGCAGGGTTGAGAGCCAGTCGGGTAATTACGTAGGCGGCATTGCGGGAATCAGTGCGGGGCTTATTTCACAGAGCTTCGCAAAATGCTCGCTTAGCGGCGGAAAATACGTTGGCGGTATCGTGGGCTCGGGTGTCAGCGAGAGCTACTCGGGTGACAGCAGTATGGTAAGATGCTGTTATTCTATGGTGAAAATCATCAGGGCATCTCAGTACAGCGGTGCAATCTCGGGTGCCAATGCAGGCGAGTTCAGCGAAAACCTCTTCGTCTCGGATATCCTGCAGGGAATTGACCGCGTAAGCTATAAGGGGCGTGCAGAGTCAATAGCATACGAGGATCTGATTAAGAGAAAGAGCATTCCCGACGGCTTCTATTACTTCACGCTGGAGTTCGTGGCAGATGGAAGTCTGCTTCACAGTATTGAATTTGAATACGGCAGCTCCTTTGACTCGGCTATCTTCCCCGACATTCCGAATAAGGAGGGGCACTATGGATACTGGGACGTAAGCGAGCTTAACCATCTGGTGTTCGACACTACGGTCAGCGTAATCTACAAGCCCTACACCACCGCAATCGGCAGTGTGGAGCAAAGAGAGGACGGCCGCGAGATATTCTTCGTTCAGGGTGAGTTTACTGAGACGGACAGAATCAGCGTCAGCGAGGGATGTGATACCTCAACGCTCGTTCTTACCGAGGGCTTCTTCACTATGGATAGGCTGATCGAGAGCTGGACGCTCACTATCCCGAGGGACAATCTTGATATTAATAATATCCACTTCCTGCCCGACAGGGAGGGCTGCAGAGTGTTCGTCAAGGTGGACGGCATCTGGAGTGAGGTGGAGGCTACCGAGTTCGGAAGCTATCTTAGCTTCGACGTCTCGGGCGAGGTGATCGAGATCGCCATCGTGGAGCATACGGTAAAGCTGGCTCCGGTTCTCGCCCTTTGCGGCGGTGGAGTTATCATTCTCGCATCGGTCATCATCGTTTGCGTAATTGTCAGAAGACGGGCAAGAGCGAAGACCAAAAAGAGCGATGAAGGTGACGAATAATCTATAAAACAAAAATTAACCGCAGTTCCCGAATTATCGAGGACTGCGGTTTTGCTATGGAACTCACTTATTAAAGAAGGAGAGCATATAGATCTCGTGGGGCTTTACCGAAAGAGAGAATCTGCCTGAGGACACGTCAAGCTCCTTTGAGCGATAGACGGCTCCCCTGCCACGCTCAAGACCCGTGACCGTCTTTGACACTATGCACAGGCTGAAGGGTGAGTTTGTAAGGATGATCTCTACCCTGCCCTCATAATTTCTCGCCACCAGAAGCATTGCTGCCTCATTGGTATCGGCGGCGGCGAGGGAATACAGCTCCTTACGGTAATCGTCTCCGGTATCGATGGCTCCGCCAAGCTTATACAGTGTGGCAAAATAACACATAACGCCATAGGAGGCGTAGTGATGGGGCATCGTATGGTCGTCCATCGAGAAGAGGGCGTTCTCTCGCGAGAAAACGTCGGAGGAGGAATACATCATCATATCCGCAGGTGACTTCTGTGCCATAATAAGCGTAGCACCGAGCTCGGATGCAATTCCCTCCCTTAACGCGGGGGGCGTGCCTCCAAGGTCGACGGTATTGTACTCACAGATAATGCTGCGGGTACGGCGAAGGCCTGCGGTGTCAAGATAGCTTCTGGCATACTTTGCGTGGAGGGCAAGCTCCTCCGGGCTGGTGGTATAGCAGGCCCAGGTGAAGAAATCAAGGGGTGCCACCGTATCGGGCGAGGTGATATAAGAGAAGAAAGCCTGCATAAAGGGAACGTAGCTCTTCATCTCCTCGCTGGCGTCAAGGCGGTTGAGAGAATAGAAGCCGCGGGCACCGTAGGCACCGATCTTTATCCTCGGGAATCTCTCGCGAAGGTGGTTTGCGGTGATGCGGTAAAGCTCGAAGTACTCGCGACGCGTTCCTGCCCAGCATTCGCCCGAGTCGGGAGCAGACCATATCTCCCAATACTTGATGCCAAGCTTGAAGCCGTTTGCCCAGCCCTCGTTATAATGCATAACGATATGCTCGCAGATCCTCGCCCACTTCATAGCATCCCGAGGGGGACGTGCATAAAGCTTCCTTGAATAAGGCTCCCTGCCCTCGCCCAGACGGAAGAACACCCCCGCACCCGTATTGCGGATGGAGGCGAGGTAAAGGTCGGTGGGAAGGAAATTGTAGGACTCCTCCAGCGTCTCGTCTGCGTCAAAATCGGGGAAGATGCAATGGACGTTAATATACTGATTAAGCCCGTACTCACCCGCCGAGCCAGCCGTACGGACGAGCGGAACGCCCATAGCGGTGAACTCGTCGCTGAAATCAAAGGGCAGATTATATCCGCCCGAGCGAGGGCCGCCGTTTATACAGTGAAGGGGCTTTATCCTGCCGCATTTTCTGCTAAAATCTATTCTGACTTCCTTTTTCTGCATAATCAAAAAGCCTTTCTAATTACTACTATTATTTTAACAAAATTTACATCGGGTTGTCAAGTGCTTATCGGGTCGGGTTGGATGTTTTTTTGTAAATTAAAGGCAAAAAAGGTCGGGTGATATTGCAAACGGAAAAGAAATCTGCTATAATGAACATATCAAAAGAAAAAGGGAGAGAGCTATGACCATTAAGCTGAGAACCAAATTTACAGCCCTGCTGTTATCTATAGTAATACTGCTGTCCATACTTTCGGGCTGCCGTCAGGTAATAAGCCTTGACGAAATACCCGACTATTACGGCGATGCCTACGTTGAAATCAACGGCGGAGATCCCTTCTTCACCGAGGATGAGATAACCGACGAGGCCTTTGAGAGCTATTCGCCCCTTGACGCCCTCGGCAGATGCGGAGTCGCCTTTGCCTGTCTTGGCATTGAGCTGATGCCCACCGAGGATCGCGATGATATTTCATCAATCACGCCGACGGGCTGGGAATACGGCGGACTGTCTAACAACAACGTATACGATTTCGTTGAGAACGGCTACGTTTACAACCGCTGTCACCTTATCGGATTCCAGCTGGCAGGAGAGAACGACAACGAGAAAAATCTCATAACGGGTACCCGATATATGAACATTGAGGGTATGCTTGATTTCGAGAATGAGGTTGCCGAATATATTGAGGACACCGAAAATCACGTAATGTATAGAGTGACGCCCATATACAACGGACTTGACTACGTGGCACGGGGCGTGCTGATGGAGGGCTACTCGGTTGAGGATGACGGTCGTGGCATCTGCTTCTGCATCTACGCCTACAACGTGCAGCCGGGTGTGACCATAGATTATTTCACCGGTGTTAACGTGGCAAACGGCGGGGAGCTGCCCGAGATCGATACCGACGATGGCAGAGGTGAGATCGCCGACGGCGGTGACAAGAGCGAGGATACCGACAACAACGAGGGCGGCAGTCAGAACGGCGAGGGCACCGAGGGCGAGAGCGGCGGTGCGGCGGGCGGTAGCGACCCGGGTGGAGATAACGGAGGCGAGGATATGCCAACCGACTGCGACTACGTGCTGAATACCAACAGCAAGAAGTTCCACCTGCCCGGCAAGAGCTGTGCCAACAGTATAAGCGATAAAAACCGCGAGGAATTCTTTGGAACGAGAGAGGAGCTTATTGAGGACGGCTACGAGCCCTGCAAGATTTGTAAACCGTAATTTACATTTTTCTATAAAAATCCGCCGCGGAAGGCTCCGGGCGGATTTTTTGCTTTTATTATTTAGAATCAGAATTTCACTTTTTTCAGCCGTTTTTTAACAAATAGCGGCTAACTTATTGACTTTTTTCTTTTTTTCCTTTAAAATTATAATATAAAAGCCTTGAGGTAAAAATATGACAGAGCGTGACAGAATAAAAACAGAGCGGTTGATAGAGACGGTACGCCGCAATTTCAAGATTACGAGAATGTATAAAAAATATCTTGAGGAATGCCCCTGTATGATAACGAGGGAGATGATAGATATACTGACGGCTGACGGTGATATAAGCGTAGAGGCAGCGATCTCTGCCCTGCTGTGCGAGGCCTTCTCGCTGGATTTTGACAGGAGCGAGGACAGGCGGCTGATTATGGACTATATTACCCCGTCCATCAGAATCCTCGACAAGGAAAAATACGAGAATAACCCATACTACAAAAATATACGTCTCGACAACATATCCGACGGCAATTGGGAGATACGCTGGGAGGAATACAAGCCCTATCAGGGCGTAATCTGTCACGATATGATCATTAATGAGGATTTTTCCGAGATACCTCCCCTTGGCTTCTTCCCAGACGGATTTCGCTTTCCTGCCATTCTTGAGGGCGGCAACGAGTGGATGACTCTGACGCCTGTTGATCTTGACACCTGCGAGGAGGCAATAAAGGCGGCGAGAGGTAGAGTCGTCACCTTCGGTCTTGGTCTCGGCTACTACGCCTATATGGCGTCGGAGAAGGATGAGGTGGACGAGGTGACGGTGGTTGAGCTTTCGGAGGACGTGATACGGCTGTTCAATACTCATATTCTGCCGAAGATGCCAAACAGACACAAGATTAAAATTGTGAACTCGGATGCCTTTGAATACGCAAGCGAGGTTATGCCGAGCGAGAGGTTTGACGTAGCATTCGTGGATACCTGGCGTGATGCGGGTGACGGTGCTCCGATGTATAAGAGAATGCGTGAGCTTGAGAGCCTTAGTCCCAATACCGAATTTTTGTACTGGGTGGAGGGCTTCCTTCGCTCGCGTGTGCGTGCGGAAAAATACTGCGATATAATTGAAGCGTACGACAAAGGTGAGCTTAATCTTTGCTACGACGAGATAGAAAAGGAAATACGGATAATTTAGCTTTTCAAAGAATTTTTTCCGTTAGGTATAAGTTTACTGTAAATCAAGGCACTTTTTTATAAATCTGGTGCTTTGTCTACAGGTCGTTTAACCACAGTTAAAGTGGGTGTAATACACTTATTATAATTACTATAATAAGTTTTGGAGGGTATATGAGAATTCTGCTTGCCGAGGATGAGAAATCGCTGTCAAAGGCGTTGGTTGCTCTGTTAGAAAAAAATAATTATTCGGTAGACGCCGTATACGACGGCGAAGAGGTGCTTAGCTATATCGAGGTTGGTAATTATGACGCACTTATCCTTGATATTATGATGCCGAAGCGTGACGGAATCAGTGCACTCAAGGAGCTGAGGGCAAGAGGAATTGACATCCCCGTGCTGATACTGTCTGCGAAGGCGGAGATAGATGACAAGGTGCTGGGTCTTGACTGCGGTGCAAACGATTATCTTACCAAGCCCTTCTCCTTCAAGGAGCTGCTGGCAAGACTGCGTGCGATAACGAGAAAGGGCGAGAGCCAGCTTGACTCTACGCTGAAAATCGGAAACATCACCCTTGACCTTGCTGCCTACGAGCTGTCCGCACAAGGCGGCTCGGTAAAGCTTGCAAACAAGGAGTTCCAGATGATGGAGATGCTGATGCGAAATCCCACTCACCTTATCTCAACCGAGAGATTTATGGAGAAGATTTGGGGATATGACAGCGACGCCGAGATAAACGTGGTATGGGTATACATCTCCTACCTCAGAAGAAAGCTTACAAGGATCGGTGCGAGGGTCGAGATACGGGCACACAGAAATGCAGGCTACTCACTGGAAGTGACTTAATATGTTAAAAAACCTGAAAAGAAAATTCCTTATAGCTGCCACAATAGCACTAACGGTCGTTATCGGCGTGCTGATGACTGCTATAAATATTATGAATCATCACTCGGTTATTGCCGATGCTGACGATATGCTGAATATTATTATGACGGCAACCGAGAGACTGCCCGCAAACCCCGAGGAGATACCCGATGTTCCCGATGACACAAGATGCTTTGCCATTTTTCTGATTGAGGGAGAGATAGATGAGATCGACACGGGCAGCATCACCTCCTTCAACGAGGAGAAGGCAAGAGATATGGCGAGCTCCATAAGACTTGAGGATGGGAACAGAGGCTTTCGCGAGGGATACCGCTATCTCGTTCGCGTAAGGGGACGGCAGGCACGTATCGTTTTTCTGGACTGCAGGAAGGCTCTTGACAGTGCCTGGACCTTTACGTCACTCAGTCTGACAATCTCCCTGATGGGTATTATTTCCATATTCTCGCTATTGTGGATACTTTCCGACAAGATAGTTCAACCCCTGCTGGAGAGCCACGAGAAGCAGAAGCAGTTTATCACAGACGCGGGTCACGATATCAAGACGCCGATTACTATCATTGAAGCCGATGCAGAGCTGCTGGAAATGGAGATAGGCGAGAACGAGTGGCTAAGCGACATAAGAAAGCAGGCGGCGAGGCTGGCAACGCTTACGTCCGACCTGATTTATCTGTCCAGAATGGAGGAGCAGGTCGTAACGCCCCACACCGACTTCCCTATCTCAGAGGTGGTTGAGGAGGTTGTATCCTCCTTTGCCGCACCCGCAAAAACCAAAAATATAAAAATCAAGGACAGCATCACGCCTGCAATCTTCTATTGCGGTGACGAGGAGGCTATCAGAAAGCTGATAACCCTGCTTATGGACAACGCAGTAAAGTATTCGCCAGAGGATGAGGACGTGGAGGCAAGCCTTAAGAAGCTGCCCCGCGGAGTGCTGATAAGGATTTCCAACAAGGCACCGAATATTACCGAGGAGGATATCGGACGAATGTTCGACCGCTTCTACCGCTCGGATCCGTCAAGATCCTCAAACGGGGGCTTTGGAATCGGGCTGTCTGTGGCGAGTGCCATCGTTAGCTCGCATAAGGGTAAGATTTCTGCACAGAAGCAGAATGACAGGTTAATTATTGAGGTTATTCTATAAAAAAGGGGCTGTCACATTTGGTAAAACCG
>JAZNWM010000201.1:0-3082 GCA_045593345.1 Eubacteriales bacterium | reverse complement strand
ATCAGACAACACCCTGTCAACACTTTCGACAATATATTCTCTGACCTCTTTTCTGGTAAGGTCGAGGACGAGCTGATTTCTGCCCAGAGTAAGCCGACGCCCCTTAATGCTTACCGCCCAATCGGGATGGGCACGGTAAAGGTCGCTGTCGGGATTTACGCACTCGGGCTCGAACCAAAGACCGAACTTCATTCCCATCCGATTTACCGCACGGGCGATGGATTTAATACCTCCGGGAAGCTTTCGTCTGTTCTCCACCCAGTCGCCAAGGCCTGCCCTGTCGCTGTTTCGCTTACCAAACCAGCCGTCGTCAAGGACGAACATCTCTATTCCTAGCTTTTTTGCCGACCGTGCAAGTGCTAGGACCTTGCGGCGGTTAAAATTGAAAAATGTCGCTTCCCAGTTATTGAGGACGATAGGTCTGTCGGCATTCTTATGCTGACCGCGGACGATGTGATTATTGACGAAGGTATGCATATTCGCCATCATACCGTTAAGGCCGCTCGGTGAATAGGTCATCACCGCCTGGGGCGTGACGAAGCTCTCGCCCCGACCGAGCCGCCAGAGCATACAATGGGGATTGATACCCGTCATAACCCTTGCGGTATCAAAGGTAGAACGCTCTACGGCGGAGTAATGATTTCCGCTGTAGATAAGGTTGAAGCCGTACACCCTGCCCCGCGACTCGTCCGCACCACGCTCAAGGAGGGCAAAGGCGGGATTGTGCTTATTGGAGGATGCACCGACGGTGGACTCGTTTACCAATATGCCGCACTCAAGATAGCGGCGGTGCTCGTGTGCCTCCTTACCCCAGTCGCCGTCAAGCGTCAACATCTCGTAATCCGCCTCGGGAAGATCGAGCATAAGGCTCATCAGCTTGCGGATATATACGAAGCTCGTCTTATCATCACTCTCGTAGCTGTCATAGACAAGCTCGGCGTTGCGGCAGATGACGTCCGCGTCCTCAAAGACCGTATAGTGAAGCCTTAAGGTAAGGTCGGGGAATTTCTCGTCCGAGAGATCCACCTCCAGCCTCATAGCCTTGCCGTATGCGGTGGGAAGGTCGGGGTGGGTATATGCATTCTCAAATATTGCATAGCCCGTATAGGTGAAATCGCAGACGAAGCTGCCGTCGGGCATAAGAAGCTCTATAGGACTGTGACGGTAATCTCCCCTGCCCACGCCCGAGTATTCAAGAAGATTTCTCTCAAGGAAGAACCCCGAGCCCTCGCACTTCACCGTTGAGCCCAGGTCAATGGTGTTCTTCAGAGCCACCGCAGAAAAATCATTGTCGGTAAGGCGGCGTCCGTAATACAGATGCTCGGGATAGCCCTCGTTAATGCGGAAGGCGTAGGTCGTGCTTTTCGTATCCAGCCTGAAGAGGCCGTCGTTTACACTGATCATAGCTGCTCCTGTCTTTTAGTTATTTTGAAGGATGCCCGAAAACAGCTCCTTAACGCTGGCCTCGGTCTCGTCAAGGGGACGGTCGTTTACGAAGTAGTAATCGTACTCGTAATTCTCAACCATATCGTCGGCAGCATTGCCGTACGCTCCTGCTCTGCTCCTGCTGCCACCACGGACAAGCAGGGTTTTTGCAACACCGTCGGTAGCCCTGACGAACTTCTCGATCTCCCAGGGCTCGCGGATATGCACGAAGAGTATCTCCTCGTCGTTCTCGAGAAACTGACGGAAGACGTTAAGTGCCCATTTCGTCGGGAAATCGTTATACTCGGCGGTGACGGTCTTAAGATCGTGGAGGAACTTCCTCGCCCTGTCGTCCTTAACACCCGTCCAGCCGCAGAAGGTTGCGATCTCCTTGATGGGATCCACCGAGGAGATGTTTCTTACGCGGAAATGCTTTGCCGCGAGATCGCAGATGGTGTCCTTGCCGACACCGCCCGCACCGTTTATTACTATAACAGCCTTGTTCATTTTTAAAAACCTGCCTTAATAATATTCTTTTTATATAATAGCATATATTTAATGGCTTGTCAAGAAAGGCTTTCGGTAAATTGAAATTTGCTCTTTACTTTTTCGGAAGGATGAGATATAATGAATATAGAAATACTTTTTGAGGTGGATTATGAAAAGAGAAATTTTCGGAACTACTAAGGCGGGTGAGACCGTTGAGATCGTCACCCTTACCAACGAGGTGGCAGAGCTTCGGGTTATGACCCGCGGTGCGACCATAGTGTCCTTCAAGCCCTACGGCGTGGATATTATTGGCGGCTATGACAGCCTTGCCGATTATGAGGAGGACACAGGCTCATACCAGGGTGCTACGGTGGGCAGAGTTGCCAACAGGATCGAGAACGCCGAGTTCTGTATGGACGGGGCTATCTATATGCTGACCGACAACGACGGCGGCAACACCCTTCACGGCGGCGTGGGCTTCAGCTTCCGCAATTGGAGCATCGAGGAGCTTTTGGATGATCGGGTAACGATGAGCTATTTTTCGCCCGACGGTGAGGAGGGCTTCCCTGCCGCGGTGTTCGTTAAGGTGACCTTTACCCTTATCGGCTCGGCGGTGAAGATATACTACCAGGCAATTCCCGACGGCAAGACGCCTATTGCACTTACCAATCACTCCTACTTTAACCTTGACGGCTTTGGCGGTCTGATCGACGATCATATACTTACGATCCACGCAGACAGCTACACCGCGGTAGGCGATAATCTCATTCCCACAGGCGAGCGTCCTGCGGTTGCAGGCACTCCCTTTGACTTCAGAGAGCCAAAGCGTATCGGCGAGGATTTTGGCAGAGGTGTTGACGGATATGATCACAATTTTATACTCTGCCCCGGATTATGTAAGGAATTTGAAGGTGCGAGCCTTCCGATTCGTGCGAGTGCCACCAACGGTCACCTGACGCTCAACCTCTACACAGACCAGCCGGGCGTACAGTTCTATACGGGCAACTTCCTTGAGGGCAAGCCCGACTTCCGCGGAGGCGTCAAGAGGATAAAGCACGGTGCCTTCTGCCTTGAGGCCCAGACCGAGCCGAACTGTATCAACCACGGAATCGGCTTCTACGACCTTGGTGACATTTATGAGCAAACTACGGTTTATGAGGTTGTGAAA
>JAZNWM010000200.1:0-3488 GCA_045593345.1 Eubacteriales bacterium | reverse complement strand
ATGTCCTGCAGCTCCTTATATCTCTGAAGGATCTTCTGTACGTCGCGGGCAACCTCGTAATGCTCGATGCCTACCACGTCGGGAGAGAGGATTCTGGAGGTGGAGTCAAGGGGATCTACCGCGGGATAGATACCGAGAGATGCGATTGAACGGGAGAGAACCGTCGTCGCGTCAAGATGTGCGAAGGTGGTGGCAGGTGCAGGGTCGGTAAGGTCGTCCGCGGGAACGTAAACCGCCTGTACCGAGGTGATAGAGCCACGCTTGGTAGAGGTGATTCTCTCCTGCAGAGCACCCATCTCGGTTGCCAGGGTGGGCTGATAGCCTACCGCAGAGGGCATACGGCCGAGAAGTGCCGAAACCTCAGAGCCTGCCTGGGTAAATCTGTAAATATTGTCGATGAAGAGAAGCACGTCCTGGCCCTCCTTATCGCGGAAGTACTCCGCCATAGTAAGACCCGAAAGACCTACTCTCATTCTTGCTCCGGGGGGCTCGTTCATCTGACCGTATACAAGTGCGGTCTTGTTAAGAACTCCGGACTCCTTCATCTCGTTGTAAAGGTCGTTGCCCTCACGGGTTCTCTCACCAACTCCGGTGAATACCGAGATACCGCCGTGCTCCTTGGCAACGTTGTTGATAAGCTCCATAATAAGCACGGTCTTACCAACGCCCGCACCTCCGAACAGACCGATCTTACCGCCCTTTGCATAGGGGGCGATAAGGTCAACTACCTTGATACCCGTCTCAAGTATCTCGGTGGTGCCCTCCTGCTCGGAGTAGGAAGGAGGATCGCGGTGAATACACCATCTCTCCTCGGTTTCGGGCTGGGGCTGATTGTCAATAGCCTCGCCCAGAAGATTGAAGATACGTCCGAGAGTTGCGGTTCCTACGGGAACGGTGATGCCTGTACCTGTGTCAACCGCCTTCATACCGCGGGACATACCGTCGGTGGAGGACATCGCAATACATCTTACAACGTCGTCACCCATCTGGCTGGCAACCTCGCACACAACCTTCTTGCCCTCATGCTCGATCTCAATAGCGTTGAGAAGATCGGGCAGATGGCCGTTTTCAAATTTGATATCAAGTACGGGACCGATTATCTGTATAACCTTGCCGATATTTTGATTCATTTTGGTTATTTTTCCTTTCTGAAAAATAGGAATAAAGCTCGGAATGAAAATTCCGAATTTGGCAGCTATGTCCTCACAATTTTATTACATTCGTGAGAAAACTCACCGTGTTGTTTTCTTACACGCTCGTGCCGCTCGGCACATTACAATGCCTCGCGTCTCGTTGCGACTCGGTCACACTCGCGGGGAAACAACGCACCGTGTTGTTTCCTGACACGCTCGTGCCGCTCGGCACCTTACAATGCCTCGCGTCTCGTTGCGACTCGGTCACACTCGCGGGGAAACAACGCACTGTGTTGTTTCCTTACACGCTCGTGCCGCTCGGCACCTTACAATGCCTCGCGTCTCGTTGCGACTCGGTCACACTCGCGGGGAAACAACACACTGTGTTATTTCCTGACACGCTCGTGCCGCTCGGCACATTAAAGTGCTTCACTACCCGACACGATTTCGGTGATCTCCTGAGTAATAACTGCCTGTCTTGCTCTGTTGTACTTAAGCACAAGGGTGTCTATAATCTCAGAGGCGTTCTTATTAGCCGCGTTCATCGCGGTTCTTCTTGCCGCCGATTCGGATGCGAGAGCTTCGCACACCGCCGAGTTAAGCACTCCGCCGACGTATTTCGGAACAATTTTATTTAAAATTTCCTCCGGCTCGCCCACGTAGATGGGGTCTGAGGAGGTGACTCCCGACGCCTCTCTCTGAAGGGGGAGAAGCTGCTCGTAAACGGGCGTCTGTGAAATCATAGAAACGAATTTGGTATAAACGAGGAACACCGAGTCAAATTTCCCTTCAAGAAATCCGTGGCATATCTCATCACCGATGTCAAGGCTGCCACCGACAGAAAGATCGGATACGTATAGCAGCTTTTCTGACAAAAGGGCGTTTTCGCGGCGTTTGTAATACTCGTATGACTTCTTTCCGATGGGAAGGAAGCTAGCCTCCTTACCGCTTGAGAGAGCCGCCGCAAGCTTGAAGATGTTGGAGTTGTAGCCACCAGCCAGTCCTCTGTCGCCTGCAATTACGACGTATAGGGGACGCTTGCATTCGCTCTCGGAAGTCCAGGGAAGGTCTTGAATGTTGTCGGAGGACATTATACCGTCAATCGCTTCGCCGATTATTTCATGAAAGGGGCGTGATTTATCTATATTTTCTCTCGCCCGACGGAGCTTTGAGGTCGCGACCAGCTCCATAGCCTTGGTTATCTGCATTGTACCGCTGACGCTTTTAATACGACTCTTGATATCGTTCATTGATGCACCAGCCATCTATATAACCACTCCTTTCATAGCAGGCCTTACCATCCAAAGCTGGAGGTAAGCGGCGGCTCAAATAGTTGCCCACAGAACCGCACCCGCCTTCTTTTTGCTGAATAATTCGGTAAATGTAAAGCGTAGTTTACTTATTTTACAAATCTTGCCTTACAATGCTCGATCGACGCCTTGAGCTCCTCTGCGTTTTCGTTTGAAAGCTCACCCGTCTCTCTGATAGCCGAAAGCAGACTATCCTTCGTTGCGATAAGGTATTCGAAGAGCTCGGCCTCAAAGGCAGAGATGTCCTCAAGTGCCACGTCGTGAAGCAGGTTATTAACTACCGCGTAGATAATTGCAACCTGAAGCTCAACGGGAATAGGTGAATTTCTGTTCTGCTTAAGAACCTCAACGATACGCTGGCCCTGCTCAAGTCTTGCCTTAGTGTCGGCGTCAAGGTCTGAGCCGAACTGTGCAAAGCCCGCAAGCTCTCTGTACTGAGAGTAGAGCAGCTTAAGAGTACCTGCAACCTTTTTCATCGCCTTGATCTGAGCGTTACCGCCGACTCGGGATACCGAGATACCGGGGTTAACCGCGGGACGAACGCCCGAGTGGAAGAGCTCGGTCTCAAGGAATATCTGACCGTCGGTAATCGAAATAACGTTGGTAGGAATATACGCCGAAACGTCACCTGCCTGAGTCTCGATTATAGGCAAAGCGGTAAGCGAGCCGCCACCGTATTCGGGAGCAAGCCTTGCCGCACGCTCAAGAAGTCTTGAATGAAGGTAGAATACGTCACCCGGGAACGCCTCACGGCCCGGAGGACGTCTGATAAGAAGCGAAAGTGCACGGTATGCAACCGCGTGCTTGGAAAGATCGTCGTAAACGATAAGCACGTCGCGGCCACGGTCCATAAAGTATTCGCCCATCGCACAGCCCGAGTAGGGTGCGATATACTGAAGGGGTGCGGGATCGGATGCGGTAGCACTTACAACGATGGTGTAGTCCATTGCACCGTTCTTGTAGAGGGTGTCAACCACGTTGGTAACGGTAGACTGCTTCTGACCGATAGCAACGTAGATACAAATAACGCCCAAGTCGGAGGCCA
>JAZNWM010000199.1:0-12589 GCA_045593345.1 Eubacteriales bacterium | reverse complement strand
ACGAACACTCTTCCCTGCCGTATCGTAATAGCGGTAGCCAACGAAAATTCCCTCACGGTATTCTGCAGTTCGCTCTTTGCTTGGGAAGCAGGGGTAGGAGGGATTATCCTCTAACCTGTGAGGCCAGCTTTCGTTAAGCTTGCCCGAGGGATTTACCTTACCGATAATAGCGTCAGCCATAGCAGCTGCACCAGCTTGACCGCCGAGATAGCCGTGAATAGCTGCTCTGTAAAGCGATCTGTCGGGCATAACGAAGGGAGCACCGCCCGAGAGAACGAGAATTACGTTCTTATTTGCGGCACAAACCTCCTCTATAAGCTTCTGCTGACTCTTCGACAGCTCCATATGAAGTCTGTCCATACCCTCAGATTCAAGGATCTCGTCAAGACCTACGCAGAGAAGGACGGTTTCTGCCTTCTTTGCAACCTCTACTGCCTCCGAGATAAGCTTATCTATAGGGTTAGGATTCTTTCTGTCAAAGCCCTGTGCGTATCCTGTAATATTAAGATACTTTTCAAGGCAGTCATAAAGATTATCTATCTTGGTTGCATTAACCTGTGATGAGCCCGCACCTTGATATCTGGGAACCTTTGCAAAGTCACCGATTATAGCAACGCTCGCACCCTCGTTAAGAGGAAGAACACCGTCGTTATCAAGGAGAACAATGCTACCCTCGGCACATCTTCTTGCAACAGCGTGATGAGCCTCTACGTCGAAGCTCTTAGGCTGCTTTGCTACGTCCTCCTGTGTCTTGAATACTATTTTTAAAAGCTCCTCAACACGCTGATCAAGAACGCTTTCCTCAATCTTTCCTGCCTTTACGTCCTTGATAAGACCGATCGCACAGTCGGGACCGGGTGCAGGCATTACAAGGTTTCCACCAGCTCTTACACCCTCGGTGTGATTGTTATCTCCACCCCAGTCGGTTACAACGTAGCCGTCAAAGCCCCATTCACCGCGGAGTATGTCCGATAAAAGATGAGCGTTCTCGTTAGCGTAAGTGCCGTTTACCATATTATAAGAGGACATAATGGCTTTTGCCTTACCCTCTTTAACTGCCATCTCAAAGCCTGTGAGATATATCTCACGCATAGTTCTCTCGTCAAGCACCGAGTCCATAGACATACGGCGAAGCTCCTGAGAGTTTACCGCAAAATGCTTGGGACAGGCAGCAACGCCCTTTTCCTGAATGCCCTTTACGTAAGACGCAGCCATTTTACCCGAAAGATAGGGATCCTCGGAGAAATATTCAAAATTTCGTCCGCAAAGAGGGCTTCTCTTAATGTTAAGACCGGGGCCAAGTACCACGTGGACGTCATTTGCAGCAGCCTCTGCACCGAGCGTTCTGCCAAGCTCCTCGCCGAGAGATATATCCCAGCTGTTTGCCATAGTTGCAGCAGTCGGGAAACAGGTTGCGGGAACAGATGCGTTAAGACCAAGGTGGTCGCCTGCACCTGCCTGCTTACGAAGTCCAACGGGGCCGTCGGACATAAACATAGGGGGAATGCCCTTATCCTTAAGCTCAAGCGTCGTCCAGGTGCTCCAGCCCTGAAGCAGAGCTGCCTTTTGCTCAAGACTCAAATCCTTGATTATTTCCTTAATTTTCATCTGCTACCTCTGCAGGCTTTTCAGCCTCATCCTTTTTAGGGGCGTCATTGAACACTATCTTGTTTACGATAAAGAATACTACCATAGAAACACCTCCGTTAAGCACGGTTGTGCCGATATTGTAGAGCCAGGGGTCAACGAAGTGACCTGCAACGGCTGCCCAAACGCAGTTGATGGAGTTAACCACACAGGTAACAACGCAGAAGGCAAGGAGATACCAAAGTCCCTGACGGACAATATTACCGTTGGAACGGAATACGTACTTACGCTGAATGAAGAAGTTGATGACCTCACCGATAACCATAGCGATCATATACGCGGTGAAGTATGCCGCACCACCCTGGTCTGCACCGTAGCCGATTATGTACCACTTGAACTCAATGCCGAAAAGTGTAATGTCAATGCCGGGGAAACCGAAGTCCTGGCTACCCATAAATGCGAATGCCAGAGGTAAAAAGGTAAGGAGAAGATATTTGAAAACAGTAATAACGTTACTTACGATAACGAAAAGTCCGCCCTCTCTTACCCACTGTGATGCCTTGGGATATTTCTTCTCAAAACCAAGCCATAAATTTTTAAGTTTTTCCATAATTCCTCCAAAATGCAGCAGTATAGTTATTTTAATTTTATTTTTATATATGGTAACACATTATCTTACCCGGTGCGATTTTTTTCGCAAGAAGCAAAATAAAAGCCCAAGTGTTTTTTTGCCGTCAAAAATAACGTTCACATTTTGTGCATTTATCACAAAATCAAGATGCAATATAACAAAGAATGATTAATAATCAACAAGAACTGTATTTTATCTTAATAGCTTTACTTATACCGTTCAAAAAAATAAGGAGCACGGAACGATACGCAAGGCACTCCTTATGGATTTTTATGTAAAAAATGTCGGGAATCAGCGGAACCAGGTGGATGCAGCGGCGGTGCAGAGATCCTCGATATAGTCACGCTTGATGAGGGTGGAAAGCCATTCGGCAGGAATTGCGTCGTAGCCGTAGAGAGCCGCGGCAAGGCCGCCTGCAATTGCGGCAACAGTGTCAGTATCCTCGCCGAGATTGACAGCGGTAAGGACACAATCGCGGTAGCTGTCGGTTGTGAGAAGGCACCATATCGCAGCCTCCAGAGTGTCAAGGACATAGCCTGTGCTTTTAATCTCATCACGCTTCACCGATTTAGCGGATTCCGTGCTATTGCCCTGCCCCCTTATACCGCCTATGCGGTTAAAGAGCATTCGCTCGTAAACGAGGTAATCCTCGGTTTCCTTGTAGCTTGAGTCAGAATAGAATTCAGCGGCAAGACGGATGCCGCGAATAACAGATTCCTTTGAGGCCTCGCGAAGAAGCTCCCACAGAACGAAGGTATAGATACCGCAGGCTATCTTTGACCGCGGATGAGCGTGAGTCAGGCGGGAGATATTATAAATTATTTCAATGCCGCGGGCATCGGTCATACCCTTGAAGTATAGATAAAGCACGGCGGGGTGAATTCGCATAAGTGAGCCGTTGCCGTTTGAATAGTCACCGTCAAGGCCACACTTCAATGCGGGAATCCCCCTCTGATAATTCCAGATAGCGTCAAGGCAGGTTCCGCCCGCATCGAATCTCCATCCCGTAGGGGTGTATTCAGCCTTGTTCGCCCAGGCTGAAAACTTCTTCATTATATCGTCGTAATCAATTCTCCCGCAAGAGAGGCTGTCGAGAGTGGCGAGAGCCATACTCGTATCGTCAGACCAGCTGCCCGCAGGAACCTTATGTGTGCCGAAGCCACGCATAGACAGGACCGGATCACGGTCAAGCTGCTCACGCGACATAAATTCTACGGGGACACCAAGTGCGTCAGCAACCGCGTGACCCAGCATTACTGTCTTAATAATTTCTGTCATAAAAATACCTCAAAAAATTCACGAAGCAAGGTAGATTACGGCAGAGATACCTGCCGCAAAGAGGGTGGAAGCAAGGTTAACGAGATCGTTGTTAACGAAGGGGATGCCGCTGTACCTTACGGCAGGCTCGCCGCAATGCTGCTCTCTTTCAACAACCGAGCCACAGACCGAGCATTTATATTTTACCTGGGCAAGTGAGCCAAGAAGGCTGTCAAAAAATGCACCGAGGACTGCCGCGAGGGTGATTATGCTCATTTCTGTAAGATTTATCTCACCGAAGGCGAGAGCCAGGACGCCGACAAGAAGAGCGGCAACAACAGATGCCAGGGTGCCAAGGAGGGACATTCCACCGCTTAAACCGACCTGACAGGGGCGGCGGCGGAATATATCGTA
Organism: Eubacteriales bacterium; assembly: GCA_045593345.1. GTDB lineage: Bacteria > Bacillota > Clostridia > Oscillospirales > CAG-272 > UBA1740. The sequence goes on along the minus strand of JAZNWM010000199.1, from coordinate 8,700 downwards.
GGCTTGTCCGCTGAGGGCACCGACGCCGGAGGCAGCGGTATCGGCAAGAGCCTCGGCAAGTGAGGCTACGAAGGCAATAAGGAATACCCGACTGTCAAAGAAGAAATATAACGCGGCACATACAGTTGCGACGAGAGCATTCGCAAGAACCTGTATATGATCGCGACAGGATCCGCGTTTTTCCACGTTTTCCACATTCTGCTTCGTTTTTTGTGTCTTTTTCTTGATTTTATCAACGATGATTCCTCCTGCAAAAAAGGCAAGGAGAATACAGAAGCCGAAGCTGCGAAGGGTAATGGAAATAGCGATATCAACCGCAAGGGCGGCAATAATTCCGCCGGTGGTAAGGGCCTTTTTCTTTTTTGCGAAGGCAATAATTGCGGGTGTCAAAAGAATGGGAACGATATAATTTTCCACCGAAGAGAAGGCAAAAAATGAATAAGCAAGGAAGGATGAGCCCAAAGTGACGGTGATATTATCAAGTCCCCTGCCCGTAACCAGCTCAAGCTCGGTGGCGAAAAGAGCGATAGCAACAATATGCCAGGCCTTGAGACCAAGGGAAAAATATGCGTCAAAGGCATAGGTAACACCAAAGCAAGCAATAAAGGTAATAAGAGTGCCGAACAGGGACTTATTACCGAAAATTCTGATATTCGGCGTTCTGTCCGGGTTAAATCCGTAACCCACGATGCCTGCAAGACCGTCACCAAGCGAGGTGCAGAATACGCCGATACCGAAGAATAGCATCATATCGGGTAGGACAAGACAAATCCCCGCCATAACCGTCATTGCAAGGGCGTAATAGACCGTACCGGGTGCATTATCACCATCAGAGGAGATCATAGGCATAAGATTTTTCCTGTGGGATATCCAAAGCACCAGAAGGAAGAATAGGCATACAATAAGAAAATGAATGCTGACGCCGACGAAATGATATAGTATGAGCCACTCTGCTCCGACTAATATATGAACGAGCTTTCTCGTTATTTTTTTATCCACCTTTATCTTATACAAGCCGAGTCCGATGCCGAGGCATAAAAAAGCGTACAGCAGGCTGAAAAGATACCCCTTTAAAACCATATAAACGCAACCTTCTTTTAGTTAAAAATTGTTAAGCATATATAATTATTATAATTCCCAGCGGGAAGAATGTCAATACGAAAAATGAGCCGCCGTACCAATGCACGACAGCTCATATCAGGGAAAGGCGAGACTTAGCCCTCCTCCTCGCTATTCTTTCTTCCGTCCTCGTCATCACCGTCGGAGTTAAGATTCTCCTTACCGGGAATAACGATGCCGCGGGTCATAGCACGACGGTTCTCCTCATTCTTCTTCTCAATCTCCCTCTCCTTCTTCGCCTTTGCGGTGGCGAGGTCGGCAACAATCTGCTCGCTGATACTGCCGTCAGCAAGAGTGAGAAATCTCTCAAAGATGTCGGGATATACGAAGGTCTTCTCTACCGTATCAAATCTTACGGTGAAATACTTGCCGTTTTCAGAAACCACAATTCCCCTTCCAAAGGACTTATGCAATACTTCAATATTAATCAATGACATAGTGCCCCTCCGATGCTTTATTCTTCCGTAAAGCGAGTGCTTTTATCCATATCATATTAATAATTGAACAAAAGGTTCTCGCAGTTAAGCGGCGATTATTATAGCAGATAATTATGTCTAAAGTATGAACAAAACCGCTCTTTTAGAATTATTTATAAAAAATACAAAAAATGTTATTATTTAGCAGGCAAAAGCCTGCCTAACATATATTCTGCCCGAATTTTTCTGCAAATTTTTGAATTAGTCTTTTTTTGAAGGCAAGGTGGCAGATGCGTCGGAGGAATCGGGACGCTTGCGTCTTAAGTGAAGCTTATAGATAGCCTCGGTTGCAAGCTCCAGCTTCATAACAACGTTCCTTGCATTTTTGAAATAGCAATAGAAGGAGTCGTCCTCGGTAGAAACGTCGATGCAGTCGTCACGTCTTATACGGAACCAATCGAACTCAATATGCAGGCTATTGGTCTGAAGGGGGTGGCGGTGGATACGGTAATCCTCGCCGTTATACCTGCCTTCGATGACAAATCCGTTCTCGATATCGTGAGTAACTCTGGCAGAGCCGAGCTCCTCAAACTTATAGCAACCGGGCATAGAGAACACGTCGGCCTCATCGGAGAAGAAATACTCGCCACTCTCTACCTGTGCCGTCACCTGCTCCCTCTCCCAATTATACCAATCGGGCACGTGATAGAACTCGGTGATGCCATCGTTTGCAGAGAGTGTGCCATTCTCGTTAAGAGTCCATCTTTTACCGCACTCGGTACAGAAGAGCTCTGCCCCCCGAGAGTCCATCTTCGACTCGGTATGACAATGGGGGCACTGATAAAGTATCTTATGAAGTCCCTCTGCCCTGAAGGGCTCTTTAATAAGGAAGCCCGCCTCACGCTGATAGGCGTAATCGTCGTAGGTGAGTGCCTCCTTTATTCTTGTGTTGATCTGCTCTACCGTCATTTCCTCGATCTGCTCGGGAGTTAGTATCTTGGTAATGGTGGTATGATGAGGCACCTTACGCTTGCGGCGGAAGTCCCAGACGGGAGAATGAAGATGATTTCCGCGATGCACAACGGCAACGACGGGAGCCTTATTCCTCTTAACAAGCATTCCAACCGACTCGGGAATATACTCGGTAACACCGCAGGGCGAATATCTTGCCTCGGGATAAATGCAAGCAACGTCACCGCGGGACAGCACCTTACAAATAGACTTGATAAGATGGATATCCATAGTGAACTTACGGGTGCAGATAGCACCAATCCATTCAAGCAGCCAGGCACGCTTATAGTATCCGTCAATATTAACTACGTTGTTGATACGGTGAGGATATGTTCCAAGTGCTGTGAGCTCAAAGTCGATAAAGCCCATATGATTTGAGAGGATCATATAAGGAGGCTTCAGTCCCTCCATATTAATACGCTCTATCTTATGCTTTTTAAACAGTGTCATAAAGAAAGAAAGCACGTAGATCAGCCATGTGAGATATATCGGCTGCCTTATGGGATACTTGCCCGTCTTGTATTTATTATTCTTCTTGTATTTTACGGGGATATTGTTTGTCTCAAGCTTGTTAACCATATCAAAGGTCACTCCGTTCGTTCTATTTAGTATGCCTGTTTCGTAAGCATTATACACTAAAAAAGTGTTAAAAGCAATATATTTTTAAATTTTTATAAATTTATGGTGAAAATAATTGAAAAACGGGGGAAAAAGTGATAGAATATTACAGTAAAAATTGTTTGAGAGGGGTATTATGGACATTTACTGGATCATATTAATATGCATTCTGGCCGCGGCGGCAATAGTGCTTGGTACGGCGGCGGTATGTTATTTTAAAATTTTCTATTCCCCAAGCCGCAAGACGCGGGCGGAGGACGATTACGATCTGCCGCCGGGGAAGGAGTATGAGCCCTTCTATCCCCAGATGATAGAGTGGACGAAGCGTTGCCGTGCTACGCCCCACAGGAACGTAGAGATAACCTCGTTTGACGGTCTGACCATCCGCGGAAGATATTACGAGCTTAGCCCCGATGCCCCCATTGAGATTATGATGCACGGCTATCACGGTAATCTTGAGAGAGATCTCAGCGGAGGTATATTCCGAGCGTTGAACATAGGTCACAGCGTGCTGGTATACAACCATCGCGGAAGCGGTGATAGTGACGGCCATACTCTTACCTTCGGAATTAACGAGAGCCGCGACTGCAGACGTTGGATAGATTTTGTGCTTACCGAGATCAACCCAAACGCCAAGATCATACTGTCGGGCGTTTCTATGGGTGCGGCAACGGCAATGATAACCTCGGGCTATGACGATCTGCCCGAAAATATCGTCGGAATCGTTGCAGATTGCGGCTATACCTCGGCGGAGGCTATCATCAAGAAGGTTATGCGGGATATGAAGCTGCCGCCCAACATTCTCTACCCCTTTGTAAAGCTTGGCGGACATATTTTCGGCGGGTTTAATATTGACGAGTTCTCCCCCATCGAGCAGGTAAAAAAGTCAAGGATTCCCACCATATTCGTTCACGGAGATAAGGACTACTTCGTTCCCATTGATATGTCGCGGGAAAACTATGAGGCAAGCTCTGCCACCAAGAAGGAGCTTTACATAGTAGAGGGGGCTGCCCACGGCCTTGCATACGTGGTTGCGGGTGACGGATACCTTGACAAGCTTGAGGAATTTTTTAGCTATATAAATGACGAAAGCTGTTGACAAAGCGTGAAAAATGCGATATAATTTTCTTGACTATTTTTTTTAGGAGGCAATACTATGATTTCTAATTCTGAAATTCGTGCAAGAGCCAGAGATATTCTCGGCGGCTCAAAATTATTCAGCGGTAGCTGGCTCTACCCCGTTCTCGTCGTGCTTATCGTTGGTGCTCTCAACGCCGCGGTCGGCTTTACATACGTAGGCCCGATTATCGTAATGGGTCTGCTTATGGTAGCGTCGGCAAGATACTTTATGAACAGAGTAAGAGGCACTATTGAGCCCAAGAACATTGAGAGTGCAATAGACGGCGTCAAGGACAACTTCCTCGGCTCTATGCTTACCGGCATACTCTACACCGTGTTCGTTTCTATCGGCTCGGTTGTGTTCTTAATTCCCGGTATCATTTTCAGCCACTCCTTCGCTATGGCATTCTACGTAATCAACGATCATCCCGAGATGACCGCTATGCAGGCACTTAAGGAGAGCCACCGTCTTATGAAGGGTAACAGAATGCAGTTCTTCCTGCTTAATCTCTCCTTCTTCGGTTGGATTATACTCGGCTCGCTGTGCTTCGGCGTTGGTACGCTGTGGGTTTCTGCATATATGGAGACCGCACACGCAGTATTCTACGAGGAGCTTCTGTCACGTGACAGCGGTTACACCGCATAATATTTATTAATAAAAAAACAGAGGTATCGGTACCTCTGTTTTTTTATTATTTGTAGAAGAAGACGCCCTGCCCCCAACCGAGAGTGCCGCCGCTCAACAGATGACTGATATAGCAGCGTCGCATCGTAGTATCGGCGGGAAGCCTTTCAGGATCACGCTCGTCGGTATCAAAGATACGCCACAGATCCTCAAGAGAGGGATCGTCAGAGCCATCAATGATATCAAAGCGTGACATAAATTTATAGACGTTGGTGCTGTCGGGAAGGATGCGTTTGTTCTCGGGATAGAGCATCCAGGAGTGACAGACGAAGGGAATGCCGGGGGCGACCTGATCACCGAAGTATTCGGCCGCAAGGGCAAATGCCTCGTCACAGCTGTCGGGTGTCAGGTGCGTCAGCGTACGCGGGATATGGACGTTTATCACCCTGCTGTCGGGTGACAGGGTGCGTCCGTCCCTATCATAATGCCTTGAGAACTGATCCACCTCAAACTGCAGCCTGCCGAGAGCGACACGCTGAAGATTGAAGAAGCGGCCGAACCACCAGGCAACGAAGGAGCCGATAACCCCCTTTACCGCCTTGCACTCATCCAGCTTGTATTTAAGGTCAAGCATACTGTTATGATAGATCGTGAGGTCGATGCCACGCTCGGTATATATAGAACGCAGGCGTCGGGAAAGGCATATAAAAATAAGCAGCTCGGCGGTGTATTTATGCATATCAAGGCGGGCGGCAACCTCGTCAGAGAGCGAGATGACAAGGTCAAAATCGCAGTTCATATCCCGATCGTAAATCGCAATCGCCTCGTTCCATACGGCAAGGGTGTCGGGACGGGAGGCTATTCTGTCATAGGTGAAAAGCAGAAATTCTGCATCCGTCCTGTCGTAGCCGAAGGAGTCAAAAAATTCTATCAGATATTCTCTCATTGTATTTCTAATTATTTAAGCTTTGTCTTTACGTAAATCGATGAGTGGTCGGAGGAATAAACGCCGTCGTGAAGGTTGTTTACAACACCGTATTCGCTAACGGTAGCGTCACCCTTACTGATCATAATATAGTCGATGCGTCTGGGATCTGCCGCCTTACCCCAGCCGTGGAAGGTAGGGCTGTCGTCGGTCAGCTCGGCGATAAGCTTCGCATCGTCAAAGGCCTCCTTGGTAGACTGAATGGTTTTGCTGTTCTCCTTAGCGTTCAGGTCGCCCATAAGGAAGGAGGGGAGGTCACCGAACTCGGCAATCTTATCAAGAACGACGCCGATGCCGTTAATTCGAGCCTCGTCGCTGGTGTGATCAAGATGAGTGTTGAATACGGCAAGCTGCTTGTCGGTCAGTCTGTCGCGGAGGATAACGTAGACGCAGATACGGTAATGCTCGCTGCCCCAATCCTTGCTCATAACGTCGGGAGTCTCGGAGAGCCAGAAGGAGCCGCTGTCCACCTTCTCAAATCTGTCGGTGCGATAGAATATGGGACAGCCCTCACTAAGAATAAAGTTGTCGCGATAGGCGATCTCGGAGTCATAGCCCTCCATAAGCCCCTTGAGGTAGGAATAATGAACGAAGGTCGCCTCCTGGAAGCCGATTATATCGGGCATTACCGAGCCTATATCCTCGGCAATAAGAGAGGCACGGTTAAACCAGCTCTTCGTAAGAATATCCTCGGGGGCGATATATCTTACATTGGTGCTCATAAGTGTTATTTCTTCATCGAAGCTTTGCTCGGGAGTAATCTTATCATTGGAGAAAAGATATCCCGGCAGGAAGAACAGCAGCAGAACCAGATAAACGCACACTGCGGCTGCTACAAGCTTAAGAAGGATCTTCATATTTTTTGCTCCTTTATTTTGTATTTTTTATTTTGGGACACTTGCCGAAAATAAATTTGCCCTGCTTTATAAGGCTGTGCGGCAGGGTGACCTCCTCAAGATTTTCACACATTGAGAAGGCGTAGTCGCCTAATTCCTCAAGTCCCTCGGGTAGAGTGAGTCTGATGAGAGAGTCGCACTGGGAAAAGGCGTGGTCACCGACGGTCTTCACGCTTGACGGGATGCCGATACGCGAAAGAGCCTTGCAGCTGCTGAAGGCACCCGAGCCAATCTCGCTTACACCCGCGGGTATATCAATTTCCGTAAGAGAGGTGCAATAGCTGAAGGCACCCTTCTCTATCCTGCGAAGCCCCCCGTTAAGACGAACGTTGAGAAGATTTTCGCAGGAATTAAAGGCGTACCTGCCAACGACCTCTACCGTCGACGGAAGCTCAACACCTACCAAGGCACTGCAGCCGTTGAAGGCATTCGGGCCTATTGTAACGAGTCCCTCGGGCAAGGAAACGTTCTCAAGTCCAAAGCAGTATTTGAATGCCGAGTCGGGCAGGTCGCGAAGGGCTTTTGGTAATTTTACGGACTTTATTTTAAGGCAGTTTAAAAACGCCTGGGATCCCAAGGTATGAAGTCCGCTCGGAAGATCAATATGATCAAGAGCAAAGCAGGCCATAAATGCACGGCTGCCGATCTCGGTGACGGTGTCGGGGATCTCGACGCGACGAAGCTCGCCGCAGTTGAAGAAGGCGGCGTCACCGATCTTGGTGACGGGAAGACCGTTGTGCTCGGCGGGGATCTTCACCTCGCCCGATATGTCCTCACCGCCGAGGAATATATAGGATTTTCCGTCCTCGGAGGGCTTGAAATATTTCTGATCTGTCATTTACCGTTCTCCTTTTCAAAGCTGTTTATTAACGTAATCCGGACGGGGTGAGCCTGCGGCGGGGCCGAGGCTGTTATTCTCGTAAAATCTGACCGTGTCGTGTGCCTCTGCCTTGCCCCAATCGTCAAAGCCGAGAGGATTAATATGCTCACCGAGGTAGCAGTCTTCAAGCCGCAGGTATGCGTGATTTCGCCAGGGGCGTGCGATGAAGCAGCTGCCCTTACCGACGCCATCCCTCGCGGTAAATCTGCAATTTCTGGCAACGAAGCCCATCTCCACGTCGGCGGGAGTGGAGGGAGCGAAAATATAGCCCTCCTCAACGCTGACAAACTCGCAGGAGTCGAAATATGCGGTCGCACCGCCGAAGATAAAGTCGACGCCACCCTCTATAATGCAATTCTTAAAATGGAAGGTACGCCTTTTACGATCGGTAAACTGCTTCGGCCCGATGAAACCGCCGAGAATAATTTCCTTATCGGGCAGAGGTGCGAGAAATAGGGTGTCCTGATGTCCGCGGAGAATACAGCCCTCCAGCGTAATGCCGTCGCCGTCAAGATAGAGGGCAATTGCCTGACCTACGTCCCTGCCCCGCCCTGCAGTATTCTCAAAGATGCAATTCTTGAAGCAGATATTATCACCGTCCACAAGAACGGTATAGCTGCGGAAGGTGCCACGCTTCGTGCCGTCGGGCATATCCTCCCTGGCGTAATGAGAACCGCTGAAGGTTTTGTTTTCTATTGTAAGGTTGCTTTCGCTGATATGTATCTGTGGCATAACGGTGCTCTCCTTTATAAGTACATTATATCAATAAAAAAGCTATAAAGCAAGTTTTTTTAGAAAATATGTTTACAAATCGGAAAAATGGTGGTATAATAAATTTGCCAAACAAAAACGAATAACGAAAATACGGATTAACTCGCTATTTTTATAGGGGGTTTTATACCCTTTTTCATTTTTTTACACTAACTTGTCAATAATCGGTAAAAATGCTGATTCCGCTAGTTAGTGTGGTGAGTTATCCATATTCGTTAGTTTTTGTTTGGCGACAATTGGAGTCTGCGTTTTTCGGTGCG
>JAZNWM010000198.1:0-1767 GCA_045593345.1 Eubacteriales bacterium | reverse complement strand
TTCATCTCTCCGAAGAGCTTCTCCGTCCTCTCGCAGATTTTTGCGATCTCCTCATCAATACCCTCGCTTGCCCAGGGGGACTGCTCGGGCTCCTCATCGCCATTGTCGTAGTGCTCGGCATTACAGGGCTCCTTGCAGATGGCATTTGATATCTCCTCTGCACGCTCTCTGCTTTGAAGCAGGGTAATAAGCTCCTCTGCAAATTCGAGGGCAACGCCCATTCCTCTTGCGGTGGTAATATTTCCGTCGGTAGCTACGCCGCAATTAAGCACCGTCGCACCTACCAGCTCGCTCTCAAATCCGGGGTAGCAGGTAGCCGCCTTACCCTTAAGCAGACCGCGTCTGCCGAGAATGAGCGGTGCCGCACATATAGCGGCAAGTCTGCCGCCGTTTTTCAGAGCCGCCGAGATCATCAGATCGGTGTAGGGAGATGCATCAAGATTGGCGGCACCGGGCATTCCTCCGGGGAAAATAACCGCCTCGATCCTGTCAAGCTCAATATCCTCGGGTGTGGCGTCGCACTTTATCTCAATACCGTGTGCACCAACGGGATTCTTTCCCGATATTGATACCGTCCTGACCTCGAGACCGGCTCTTCTCAGCATATCAACAGGCAGCAGGGCCTCGATCTCTTCAAAGCCGTCTGCAAATAAAACTATAATCATTTCCTTCTCCCTTCATATCAATTAGTTAAGCTTAAATCGTGCCGCATTGCTACGGCACGATTTTTATTGCATTTCTGCCGCTTGGCAGGGGGTTAATCAATGGTCGAGCGTGCCAGCTTCTCACGCCAGTCGTCGGGGGAGAGCAGAACCTCTCTCGGTCTCTGACCGTTGGCCTCGCCGACGATACCCATATCCTCCATTATGTCAATGAACTTTGCCGCCTTGCCATAGCCGATGGACAGCTTTCTCTGAATAAGAGAGGTGGATATCTTTCTTGTGTTGACCGCGATCTCAACTGCATCGAGGAACTGGCGGTCGTTGAGATAACCCTCGCCGCCTGCGTCCGCACCGTCAGAATCGTCACGGTCTGCACCGCCCTTTTTAGAGCATCTTTGTGTTGCACGCTCAATATCCTCCATAATGGCGGAATCGTAAACCGCACCGTCGGACTTCTCCTTCAGGGCATTCATAATATTCTCGGCCTCCAGCTCGTGGACGAAGGCACACTGCACTCTGTGGGGCTTTGGCGAGCCTGCAGGAGCGTATAGTGCATCACCCTTGTCAAGCAGCTTCTCCGCACCGGCAGAGTCAAGCACCGTCTTGGAGTCCACGTTGGACATTACCTTACAGGAAATACGCGAGGGCACGTTAGCCTTGATAACACCCGTAATAACGTTTACAGAGGGACGCTGCGTACCGATAACCAGGTGTATACCTGCGGCTCTCGCCTTCTGTGCAATACGGGTAACGAGCTGCTCTACGGGATCCTTCACCTGAAGCATCAGGTCGGCAAACTCGTCTATTACAATAATAATTCTGGGCATAGGCTCTCCAAGAGAGGGATCTGCAGTTACCTTCTCGTTATAAGCCTCAATGTTACGAACGCAGAGGGGATTAAGAAGATTGTATCTGCGCTCCATTTCCTCAACCGCCCACATAAGCGTGCCTGCCGCCTGCTTAACGTCGGTGACAACAGGTACGAGGAGGTGAGGAATTCCGTTATACATAGTAAATTCGACTTGCTTTGGGTCAATCATTATGAACTTTACTTCGTCGGGACGCGCCTTGTAAAGTAAAGTCGGAGGCCAGCGGTCTTAGGAAG
>JAZNWM010000197.1:0-4330 GCA_045593345.1 Eubacteriales bacterium | reverse complement strand
AAGCTTGCTCTTATCGAGAGTCAGCTTATGGACGCAACCCAGATTATCGTGGACATCTACTCCCGCTATCTCTTTGAGACAAGCGTATTTGCTAACCGCCCCGCAGAGTTCCTCTCGCCCGAGCGTATGTGCGAGCTGATGCTGGATGCACAGCGTCAGGCGTACGGCGACGGCCTTGACGAGAGCTGTATGCACCCCTATATGTGGCTGTGCAAGGGACATTATTACAGCGGCGGACTCTCCTTCTACAACTACCCCTACGCCTTTGGCGGTCTCTTCGCAAGAGGCATCTACGCGAAGTATCTTGAGGAGGGCAAGCCCTTCGTCGAGACCTACAAGCAGATGCTTCGTGCCACAGGCACCAGCACGGTAGAGGATGCGGCACTTGTGTCGGGCATTGACCTTACTGACGTCAATTTCTGGCGTTCGGGCCTTGCCTCCATCGCCGCACAGATCGACGAGTTCTGCGAGCTTGTTAATGAATAACATACAGGAGATTTGATATGGAAAAAATATATGCAATAATCTTATCTATTTTATTGGCATTGGTCAATCTTTTGGGGTCGTTTATTCCTTACTGTGAAACGTGCGATTGTAATGTAACGGTAGTCTGCGAGGAATGTAACGGCGAAGCCTTTACGTATAGTGCTGAATATGACTTAATGGTACCTTGCGGATGGTGTGGCGGCTCGGGCGAAACCCAATGTCCCGATTGCTCCGATATAGCGAAAATCTATTATGCCCTTAAGGATAAGTTAGAGAAATCAGATAAATAAATATATAAAAAAACAGACCGACAAAATGAGTGAATCAAGGCTCACAATCGGTCTGTTTTTTTGTTAATGATGTATTTGCTGACGCAAAAATGATGTAATGCAACGCATAATGATGTATTTGCTGACGCAAAAATGATGTTGGTCGTTTCACTCGCAGTTAATTGTGGCGAAGCCACACATCATTTGCCGAGGGCAAGCATCTTTTTCTTACACGTCAAGCCCTACGATATCCTCAAGGCTCTCACGCTTTACCGCAAGGTAGCTTTCGCCATCGCAAAGCATTACTACGGGCGGCCTCGGGATTCTGTTGTAATTTGACGCCATCGAGTAGTGATAGGCACCTGTGGTAAGGCAGGCGATAAGGTCGCCACGCTCGATGCATTCGGGCATCGGAATATTTTCCTGGAGAATATCGCCACTCTCACAGCATCTTCCCACCACCGAGCAGCACTCTCTCGGTATGCTCTCATCGTCAAATACGGGCAGAATGGTGTAGGGCGAGCCGTAAAGGGCAAATCGCGGGTTGTCGGTCATACCGCCGTCAACCGAAACGTAGGTCTTGTAGCCGGGGATACGCTTGACCGTACCAACCGTATAAAGCGTCAGTCCCGCATCGGCAACGATAGACCGTCCCGGCTCCAGCGAAATGCGGGGCAGGGCTATGCCCAGGCGTTCTGCCTCTCCCCTCATCTCCTCCGCTACGCGAAGTATAGTATCACCAATATCAAGGGTAGGCTGGCTCTCAATATATCTCACACCGAGGCCGCCGCCAATGTCAAGGTCAGAGCAGATGAATCCAAGCTCACGCTCCATATCGCTGATGAATCTCAGCATCACGCGGGAGGTCTTGAGATATACCTCGGCATCAAATATCTGCGAGCCGACGTGACAGTGGAAGCCCATAAGCTGAAGGTTCTCGAAGGTAAGTGCCAAAGAGGTGATAGCCTTGGCCTGTCCTGTCTCGATTGCCGAGCCGAATTTTGAGTCCACCTTACCCGTGGCAACCGCCGCATAGGTGTGGGGGTCAATACCGGGTGTGATGCGAAGCATTATTTTCTGCTTTATTCCGTGCTCCCTCGCAATCTCGTCAATGGCGAACAGCTCCTCGGCGTTATCCACCACGAAGCAGCCCACGCCCTTTGAAATAGCGAATTCTATATCGGCGTCGGTTTTGTTATTTGAGTGAAAATATGCGTTCTGAAGAGGGAAGCCTGCAAGATGGGCGGTGTAGATCTCGCCGCAGGAGACTACGTCCACGCCGAGTCCCTCCTCCTTGACTATCTCGTAGATACGCTTGAAGGATGCCGCCTTCGAGGCGTACATAACCCTTGCCCCGTCACCGAAGCCGCGGCGTACCGCGTCAAGATATACGCGACAGTTATGACGGATGCGTGCCTCGTCGTAAAGATACAGCGGCGTTCCGTATTTCTCGGCAAGAGTCGACAGCGGCATATCGGCAAAGCAAAGCTCGCCGTCGCTGCTTCTCCTCAGATTTTCGCATATCATCTCTGCTTTATGTGTAATAATCATTATTTATCAACCTTTATTTTCAAATTCCGAATTCCGAATTTTATAGCATTTTTGCCCGCAGCTCCTCTGCCGACATCTGCGACAGATCGGCGGGACACACGTCAAGCGCCGTCTTGCAGCCAATCTCACCGCGGGAGTGCATACGGAATATAGCTCTCGCATAAGCCACCAGCACGCTGGCGGTAAATTCGGGGTTGGAGTCAAGGCGAAGGCTGAACTCTACCGTATGACTGTTCTCATCCTCAAGCCCCGTCAGACCGTTTCTGATAACCGAGCCACCGTGGGGCAGGCGGTTGTGGTCGCGGCGAAGCTCCTCCATACTGATGAAGCTTACGGTCGTGTCATAGTCGGCAAAGTAGTTTGGCATCTCCTTGATCTGCCGCTCGATGCTCTGAAGGTCGGCTCCCTCCTCGGCAACCACGTAGCACTCTCGTCTGTGCTTTTCGCGGGTGGTAAGCTCGGGACACTCTCCGCGGCGAACGGCGTCTGTCGCAGACTCTACGGGAACGGTATACTGCCTCGCATCAAGGACGCCCGGAATACGCCTTACAGCATCCGAATGTCCCTGGCTGACGCCCCGTCCCCAGAAGGTGTAATCTCTTCCGCAGGGCAAAACTGCCTCGGAATAAACCCTCATTATTGAGAAAAGACCCGGGTCCCAGCCTGCAGAGATAAGGGCGATATGACCGCTATCCCTTGCTGCCAGGTCCACCGCACGAAAATGCTCGGGGATCTTTGCGTGGGTGTCAAAGCTGTCTATGACGTTAAAATCCCTCGCAAGACGGGGAGTCATCTCGGGCAGGTCGGTGGCACTGCCGCCGCAGATAATCAGAATGTCGATTTTGTCCTTAAACTCGGTTATTCTGTCGGTGTGGTATACGTTAAGACCGCTTGCCGTCTTAACGCTGTCGGGGTCTCTTCTTGTGAACACACCCACAAGCTGACAGTCGCTGTGCTGCTTTATAGCCGCCTCAACGCCTCTGCCTAAATTTCCGTAGCCGAAAATTCCAATTCTCATAATATATTCCTTCAGTTGATTTTTGTGCTGATAACGGCATCGTCAGCTTTGCTTGCCGAAAGCATACTCTTCATATCGTAAAGACCGCAGGGCTGATTTACAAGGAAGTCTGCCGCCGCAATAGCTCCCTCGGCGAACAGGGCTCTGCTGTGTGCCTCGTGCTTCAGGCTGATGGTCTGATTTTTCGTGCCGACGATAACCTCGTGCTCACCAACTATATTTCCCATTCTGATAGAATGTATTCCAATTTCCTCGGGCGTCCGCTTGCCCTGACCGCTTCTGCCACAGTTGACGTAGGCGTCGGGACGAATATCGCATATAGCCTTCGCCAGCATAAGTGCGGTGCCGCTGGGTGCATCTACCTTGCGGTCGTGGTGCTTTTCGATTATCTCGATCTCTGCCTCGGGGAATGCCGCCGCAGTAGTTTTCGCCAGCTCAATAAGCAGAGCCACGCCAACCGACATATTTCCCGAATAGAACAGGGGAATATGCTCTGCAGCCCTGTGAATCTGTGCTGTTTCATCATCATCGTGACCCGTAGTGCAAAGGACGAGGGGCAGACCGTTTGCCACCGCAAAATCAAGCAGGGCGGGTGTTACCGAATGGTGGGAGAAATCTATAATACAATCCACACCCTCGGTGGAGATCACGCCGTCAAGACTTGTATATACGGGAATCTCGCCTACAGCCTCGCCGCAAGGGTCAACCCCGAGCACAAGCTCTGCACCCCGATAGCCCTCAAGACAAAGCTTCGCGACCTCCCGTCCCATATATCCAGAAATACCGTTAATTAATACGTTCATCATTTCCTCGTCAGATAAGATTTTCCTTCTTCATAAGCGAGAGCAGGACTGCCTCGTGCTCGGGCTCCATAGGAGTAAGGGGAAGCCTCAGATAGTTCCCGCAATAGCCTATAGCAGCCACCGCCGCCTTGACAGGAATGGGGTTGACCTCGCAGAACAGGGCGTTAATCAGGGGCAGAAGCGAAAGCTGGGCTCTCCTTGCC
>JAZNWM010000196.1:0-4719 GCA_045593345.1 Eubacteriales bacterium | reverse complement strand
AGAACGACATGGCTACGATCCGACTTGAAGCAATCGTCGAAGGTCACCGATACGATTGCCTTCATAGGTCCCTCGTCAAAGAAGTTCCTGATTTTGATGTCTGTTACCTGCATAACTTAAAATTTCCTTCCTGTGTTGTAGACTTTCTTTCAATTCTGAATATAATGGTTAGCGGAAAACAAAGGATGATTTTGTCAAAAAATCCTATCCTTGCTTTCTATGGTATTATTATACATTGATTATAGCAAAAATATTCATCCAAATAATGCTTTTTCTTTTAACTAATTGTGAATTTTTTTGCATTTTTTGTATATTTACCCGCAAAATAGTCTGAAGGAGATTTTACTTGATGAAGGATAGGGAAAGCGTTCCGACCTATGACCGTATAAGACGGCTTCTGCACCGCAGGGGTGCCAGAGTTCACTTTATCGGCATCGGTGGGGTTTCTATGTACTCTCTTGCACGGCTTTGTATCCACCTCGGCGTCACCGTCAGCGGCAGCGACAGAGAGGACAGCAGGCGTACTGCCGAGCTCTATCTCCTCGGTGCGAAAATAAATATCGGTCACACCGCGGAAAGCGTCAGCGACGCCCAGCTTGTCGTTTATTCCCACGCCATCTCTCCCGATAACTCCGAGATGACCGAGGCAGTGCGGCTCAATATCCCAACCGCCAGCCGAGCCCAGCTTCTCGGTGCCCTGATGCTTGACTATAAATGCCGCATCGGTGTCTCGGGCTCCCACGGTAAGAGCAGCGTCACCGCGATGCTTGATACGATATTCACCTACGCGGGCGTTAATCCCACCACGCTCTCGGGCTCGGATCTTCCCATAGGCACGCCGCTTCGTCAGGGCTCCACGGGGACTATGATATACGAGGCCTGTGAGTATCGCGACTCCTTCCTCCGCTTCTGTCCTACTATTGCCATAGCACTCAATCTTGAGCTTGACCACCCGGATTATTTTCGGGATATCAACGCTCTGAAATTCTCCTTCGCAAGGGCTCTTAACAGGACAGGCAGCCTTGCGGTAATAGGTGGTGACGACCCCAACCTTCGTGATATAATGGCTGACCTCAGTCCACGTACGGTTAGCTTCGGGGCAGAGGAGCATAATGACTACAGATATTCCATAACCGCCTTTCATAGGATGGGATATGATTTCACTCTGTCCCGTATGGGCAGTACTATAGGAGCCTTTCGCCTTAATATCCACGGGGTCTATAACGTGAGCAACGCCACTGCCGCAATCGTCACCGCCCTGGAATACGGGCTTGATATTGACACCGTCCGTGAGGCAATAGAGGGCTATCGCGGCATTTCGGGAAGGCTTGAGCATATCGGCTACCGCTACGGCCGTCCCGTATTTTACGATTATGCTCACCACCCTACCGAAATACGTGCCACCCTTGACGCCCTGAAATCACTTGTGGGCGGGCAGATCACCCTTGTTTTCAAGCCCCATACCTACTCCCGCACTCTTGCTCTGTGGGACGATTTCTGCGAGGCCCTTTCCATAGCGGATTATACCGTTATCACCGATATTTTCCCCGCCAGAGAGGCGGCTATTGAGGGCGTCAGCTCACAGGCACTTGCCGCATCGGTCGACGGAGGAGTCTATTCTCCCGACTCGCTCGTGGCGGCGACGGTGGATAATCTCGGCTCGGGTGCTATAATTCTTATGGGAGCGGGGAATTTTGATAAAATTAAAAAGGACGTATTAACAAAGGAGATATTATGAAAAAACAGGCCATTCTTGTAAGTGCGTGTCTGCTTGGCGTCTGCTGTCGCTATGACGGAGCAAGCAAGCCTAATGCCGACGTTATCAGATTAAGAGAGAAATTTATCCTCATTCCCATCTGTCCCGAGGTGGACGGCGGACTTCCCACTCCCCGTACTCCAAGCGAGAGGGTAGGGGATCGCGTCCTTATGCGTGACGGCACCGACGTCACCCAAAATTATAGCTCGGGAGCCGAGCAGGCTCTCGCCCGTGCGAGAGAGTTTTCCTGTAACGCCGCACTTCTTAAGGCACGCAGTCCCTCCTGCGGCAGCGGTGCAATCTATGACGGCAGCTTCAGCGGAAATCTTACCTCCCGTGACGGCGTTACGGCAGAGCTTCTTAAAAAAGAGGGTATCGCCGTATATACCGAGGAGGAAATTGACCTCCTGCTTGAAAAAATGTCTTGACAAACCATTTTTATTGGAGTACAATAAAAGAAAAACGAAAGGAGACCGATATGTCGGACGGACGAAGTAAACCCCACCCGTGTAACGAAAAAATACATATAAGTCTGTTTGGCATTGGCTCGTTTATCCCCTGATCCGACGTCCCTTGGCCACAGGCTTGAAAGGAGACCGAAATGGAAGAAAAAATTACAAGACCGGGTCTTTTTGAGGATGACGTCGTCACCGCGGAGGGACTTTACGATCTGTTAAATGAGAAAAAATACGCCGAGGTAAAGCGTATTGTAGAGGATATTCCTGCACCCGACCTTGCTGAGATCTTCTACGAGATGGACGAGAGATACCACAGCCTGCTCTTCAGGCTTCTGTCAAAGGAGCTTGCGGCGGAGACCTTCGTTGAGATGGATTCCGACCTTCAGGAGGGGCTTATCTCCCGCTTCACCGACCGCGAGCTGTCCGATATTCTGGACGAGCTTTATATCGACGATACGGTTGACATCATTGAGGAGATGCCCGCCAACGTGGTCAAGCGTATTTTAAAAAACTCGGATAGCGAGGACAGGGAAATCATCAACCGTATACTCAAGTATCCGAAGGATTCTGCGGGTACGGTTATGACCACCGAGTACGTGCGTTTTACGGGAGATATGACCGTAGAGGACGCACTCCTCCACATCCGCCGCGTTGCTATTGATAAGGAAACCATATATACCTGTTACGTTACGGGCAGGGACAAGCGTCTTCTCGGCATCGTCACCGCGAAGGATCTGCTTATCTCCGACCCCGACACCCTCCTGTCTGAGATAATGGACGAGAACGTTATCGCCGTTCATACTCACGATGATAAGGAGGAGGTGGCGATGAAGCTTGATAAGTACGGCTTCCTTGCCATTCCCGTTGTTGACAGCGAATCACGCCTTGTGGGTATCGTCACCGTAGACGACGCTCTCGAGGTCATCATTGAGGAGAGCGAGGAGGACTTCGCAAAGATGGCGGCAATCACATCCGCCTCGGATACACCCTATCTGAAGACAAACGTCCTCTCAATATGGAAATCCCGCATTCCCTGGCTTCTTATACTGATGCTATCATCCACTCTGTCAAGTGCTATTCTCGGCAGCTTTGAGTCGGCACTCCCGGCCGTCCTCGTCCTCTTTATCCCGATGATAATGGGTACGGGCGGTAACTCGGGCGGCCAGTCATCTGTCACCGTCACCCGTTCTATCTCGCTCTCTGAGGTAGAGTTCTCGGATATCCTTCGCGTATTCTGGAAGGAGCTTCGCGTCGGCATCCTTTGTGCGCTTACGGTGGGCGTTGCCACCTTCGCCAAGGTGATGCTTATTGACGGCCTTCTCCTCGGGAATACCGATGTCACGCTTCCCGTGTCGCTGACGGTTGCCCTGTCTCTTTGTCTTACCATCATCCTTGCCAAGATAATCGGTGCAACCTTGCCCCTCCTTGCCAAGAAGGTAGGTCTTGATCCCGCCGTTATGGCATCCCCCCTCATCACCACCCTGGTGGACGCGATCTCCCTCGTGGTGTACTTCTTCGTAGCATCTAATATTTTGAATTTATAAAAAAATCGGGGCTATCTCACGTGAGATAGCCCCAAAGCTGTTTATAGAGTTGTTTAATTGGAGAAATATGAAAAATTATTCGGTTTCCTCGTCAGACGAATCATTTAAATATATATGCCAATATTCGTTAATAATCAGCCTCTGCGTTTTGCTTATGCTTTTTTATCAGCCGATTTCAGTCTCTCGTATTTCTGCTTATATCCCGACAGCACAAGATCCATCACCGCCAGTGCTACGTCAATAACGAACAGCATTCTGTGATGCGTCAGACCAAGCATATACAGCGTGGTGATGAAGGACATATAGAGGTACATCCTGGTGCTGAGCCTTCCCATAATATCGGTGACTCTGCCGCCGAAGGGAATATTCGTAGAAAAATAAACCAGGGCTGTAAACAGTATGATCATCAGTATGCAGGTAAAGAAATCCTTCTCTCCGTATGCAAGATATGTTATAGCAGGGATAAGTACTATTACTATCGGAATACTGAAATTGACCCTTTTATATTTCCAGCTTGGAAGGTAGGAGATAAGCATTCCCGTAGCAATACAGCCGAAGGTACGAGTCCAGAAGGTAAGCTCATATACGAGAATACCACGGATCTCAATGAAGTAATCCAGCACCGCCATACCTATGGCAATAATAAACAGCACGACGGCAAAGGCCCGCCTGCTTTTTATCAGTCGGAACAGCAGGTAAAAAACAGCCGCCGCGATCAGAAGATATAAAACGTACCACCAGTAGCGGAAGATGTCAAAGGTCTTACTGAAAACGTCCTCTCTTATGAACAGGGCAATGCACACGACGTTGAACGCAGTGATGAACAGTATGGAGAAGAGCAGCGGCTTAAGCCTTGACCATAAAAGCTCTCCGACACCGATATGCAACTGTGCATCCTGCTTCTTTTCAATAGAGCGAAGCAGAAAATATCCGCTGATAACGAAGAAGAAATCAACCCCCA
>JAZNWM010000195.1:0-2276 GCA_045593345.1 Eubacteriales bacterium | reverse complement strand
GAGACTTGTCTGCCTCGGAATATGTATAAAAATGGCGGTACAGGTTCTATTGAATATTGCGGTGGTCACCAACACCATTCCAAATACGGGAATATCCCTCCCCTTCTTCAGCTACGGCGGCTCAAGCCTGGTTATGCTGTTTTTTGAAATGGGTATAGTTTTAGCCGTATCAAGAGAGGCGAAAATTCAAAAGTGAAAGGATTATCAGATGAGACTACTACTTTGCGGCGGAGGCACCGCAGGACATATTAACCCGGCAATAGCGATTGCAGAGGAGCTTCGCCGACGGGAGCCTGATGCGGATATTCTGTTCATCGGGCGTGAGGGTGGCGGCGAGAACGGTGCGATAGCTAAATGCGGGTTTGATTTAAGGACGCTGAAGATCAGGGGACTGAAAAGATCGCTCTCTCCCGAGAACGTTAGGAGGATTATACAGGCGTTTGAAGCGAGAGGGGAGGCAGAGAAAATCATACGGGAATTTATGCCCGATATAATTCTCGGTACGGGAGGATACGTCTGCTGGCCTGTGCTGTCTGCGGGGCGGCGGTGCTCTGTCCCTACCGCAATTCACGAGTCAAACGTCTCGCCCGGATTAACCACAAGACTACTCTCGGGAGGATGTGACAGAGTGTTTATCGCAAGAGAGGAATCGGCCGCGTATCTTGGAAAAAGAGCAAGATGCGTGACGGTGGGTAATCCCCTTCGCCAGAGCTTCAGTCGAATATCCCGCAGAGATGCAAGGCGGCTGTTCGGCATTCGGGATAACGAAATATTCATAGTATCCTTCGGCGGAAGTATTGGTGCAAAAAGGCTGAACGACACTCTGATTCAGGTTATGGAGGAGCACTCTGCAAGACTGCCGGGTATAAAGCACCTCCACGCCAGCGGGCAGAGGTATTATGACGAAATAACCTCCGTATATAAGGGTCGGGGGGCTGACGGATGCAGGATAATTCCCTATATTGAGAATATGCCCGAGGCACTTCTTGCTTCGGATATAGTAGTCTCTCGTGCGGGTGCGATGACGCTGTCAGAGCTATGCGAGGTGGGGGTGGCGGCAATACTTATTCCCTCGCCAAACGTGTCGGGCAACCATCAGTACAAAAATGCAAAATACCTCTATGACAGATCCGCCGCCGAGCTGATTGAGGAGAAAAGCCTTACAGCCGAGGGGCTGAAAAACAGCCTGATTCAGCTTGAAATCGACAAAAGCGGCAGAAAAAACAGGGCAAAAAATATTCACCTCCTTGCAACTCCAAATGCCGCAAAAGCAATCGTCGACGAGCTTGTTTTAATGAAAAAACGCACCAAAGGAACGGAAAAATAGCCGTCCCTTCCCCTTTTCTGAAATGCGGAGAAGTTGATTTCAGGTTCAAAATAATACTGCCCCGCTTTATCATCCTAAAATATTTAAAAAATGTTAATAACATATTAAATATTTTAAATCTATTGAAAATAAAAAAACCTTATGTTATACTATAAGGGAAATAAATATTTTAAATAATATAGTAAAGCAACGGAGGTTAAAATTATGGAATTCGATTTCGAACAGGTTTATGACAGTGGGGTAAACATAAAGGTAATAGGAGTTGGCGGCGGCGGAAACAACGCTGTTAACCGTATGATTTCTACAAATATTCGTGGCGTTGAGTTCATCGCTATCAACACCGATAGTATGGCTCTTGACACCTCTTGTGCAGCTAAGAAGCTGGTTATCGGCGACAAGATCACCCGCGGTAAGGGTGCAGGTGCTAACCCCGAGGTTGGTAAGCGTTCCGCCGAGGAATCCATTGATCTTATCCGCGAGGCTCTCGACGGTGCAGATATGGTATTCATCACCGCTGGTATGGGCGGCGGAACCGGTACGGGTGCTGCTCCCGTTATTGCAAAGGCATCCAAGGAAATGGGTATTCTTACCGTTGGTATCGTAACCAAGCCCTTCTCCTTTGAGGGTAAGAGAAGATATGCTCAGGCTGAGATCGGTATTGCCGAGCTCTCCAAGTACGTTGACTCTCTTATCGTAATTCCCAACGAGAGACTTAAGCAGGTTGAGGACACTCACATCACTCTTGCAAACGCGTTTGAGATCGCTGACGACGTTCTTCGTCGCGGTGTTCAGTCGGTATCCGAGCTTATCAACGTTCCCGGCTTTATCAACCTCGACTTTGCAGACATTACCTCTGTAATGGCTCATTCGGGTCTTGCTCATATGGGTGTTGGTAGCGCTACGGGTAAGGACAAGGCAGAGGTTGCCGCAAAGATGGCTATCTCCAGCC
>JAZNWM010000194.1:0-8075 GCA_045593345.1 Eubacteriales bacterium | reverse complement strand
ATTTGCGTAGCAAATGGCGAGCAACATCATTTTGCGGAGCATAACATCACTTTTGCGTCAGCAAAAACATCATCAACAGAAAAAAGAGAGGACATTTCGGGATTTAAGCCGATTTGTTCTCTCTTTCTGCTTGTATAGGGGTTCCCCGAAGCGAAGTATGAGCTTTGGGGGTTCACGTATAGGGGTTCCCCGAAGCGAAGTATGAGCTTTGTGGGTTCACGTATAAGGGTTTGGGATTAGCTCTTTTGCATTTGTCCAGACAAATGCGATGCTTGCACTTTTGTCAAAGTGTAAATTCTCCGCTAAGGATGCCACGCTATTTTGCGGGTCTTTTTTGTTTCTTTTGCACGCCTTTTGCCGCCTTTGATAAAGGGCGGTGCTTTTTTGTCGGCGGGTGGAGAAATGTTAACTCCTCCCGCCCTTGAAGAATTAGTCCTTCAATGGTATAATAACAGCGTGTAAATGGAAATTTATGGTAATTTGGAGGAGCAAATGAAAAGAATCATAATAGCCACAGCATTACTTATAGCAATCGCGTCGGTCCTCTGCCTTATAATCTCGGCAGAGGAGGGGTCGCCCACGCCGTCGGTTGCCTCGCTCAGCATAAGCTCGTATCCCGACAAGACGGTCTACGGTGCCTTCGAGCAGCTTGATACGGCGGGACTTACTCTGCGTGCCAGCTTTACCGATGGCAGCGAGAGAATCGTCAGCGGTCGGGATATCAGGATAAGCTATAATCGGGACGGCTGTCTTCGTGTGGGGGACTCCTCGGTTATGCTGACCTACGGCGGACGTAGCGTAAATCTGCCCGTTACCGTCAATCGCATAGCCTACGATCTGTCCTCGCTATCGCTTGCCGATTTCTCGGTCGTATATAACGGCGAGTTTCAGAGCTATAGCCGACCGCTGAAAAGCATAGTCGGTCTTGACGGCATAGCCCTTGAGGTAGGGCTGTCGGGCGGTGGAACCAACGTGGGAATATACGATATAAGTATTGATTTTCACACCGAGAGCAAGGATTATTTCACACCCGAGAGCCGCGTTATCGGTATGACGGTAGAGCCCGCCGTGGCGGAGATAATCTGGGAGGGCAGCTCCTTCGTCTATGACGGCAGAAGCAAATCTCCCATTGCCTACTATACAGACGTCAGAGGAGAGCGTGTATATCCCACCGTCAGCGGTGCAGCGACTAATGCGGGGGTGGGCTATATTGCCAGAGCCAGCGTGTCAGATCTGAATTACGAATTTCGGAATACCTCATTTACCTATGAGATAAGGCGAGCGGATATAGACCTGTCCTCCGTGGTATGGAGCAAGGACAGCTTTACCTACGACGGCACGAAGAAGAGCATATCCGCCTCGGGACTTCCCGCGGGGGTCAGTATAATAGGCTACAGCGGCGACCGTGGAACCGATGCGGGCAGCTATACCGTCACCGCCCATCTTCGCTGGGACGAGAACAACTATAACACCCCGCCAACGCTCTCGCATACCTGGGAGATTTTGCGTGCGGATTACGATATCTCTGCCATCGGCTTCCGAAGTGAGAGCTTCGTCTACGACGGCAGAACCCATTATCCCACCCTCGTAGGCAGTATGCCCGTTGGTGCTGACGGGATCCCTCTTGAATACAGCTTTTCGGCGGGGGCAACCAACGTGTCTGACGGCAGGGTGACGGTGGTTATATCCTTCCACTCGGAGAGCAAAAACTATAATATCCCCGATAGCAGATATTCCAGCGTGGTAATAACCCCCCTCGGTATTTCGGTTGAGTGGGGAGAGGACAGGCTTAGCTATAGCGGGCAGGAGCAGACACCAACCGCCTACGCTCCCGAATGCAGCCTGACCGTATCGGGCGGTGCCACCGACGTGGGCAGATATCTTGCCACCGCAAGGGCGGATAACGGAAATTACTTTATTGCTAACGATAAAAAGGAATATACCATAGTGAAGGCGGAGAACTACTGGACTCTGCCGCCTGCCGACTCTACCTGCTACGAGGGCAGGGATATTGTTCTGACGGGTGCGGCAAGGTTTGGCGAGATAGCCGTTGAGTATTACGCCGATAGCACCGCAACCGAAAGGATAGATGTCCCCACCGCCATAGGCAGATATTACGCCGTCCTTTCGGTCACAGGAAACGACAACTACGGCTCTATCACCTCCGAGCCGATTGCCTTCGATATAATCAAAATTTTGGCGGTGTCCTTTATTGCGGAAATAAATGCGGACAGGCTGGTGGCATTCCAGCGGCTTGACGGTGACGATATAATCTGCTCGGTCATCAATAACGATGGCAGCAGGTCGGCGGTTGACTCATCCCTGGTCAGCATAATATACGAGAGGGGTGACTCGCTTCGCAGGGGGGACAGCACGGTCAGGCTTCAGTATTCGGATTTTGTACTGACCCTGCCTATCGAGGTGGACTACGCCGACTACGATCTGTCGGGCGTTATATGGACGGACAACACGCCTGTATACGACGGCAGCGAGAAAACGCCCACGCTCACGGGACTTCCCGATGGAGTAAGCGTCAGGGAATATACGGGCGGCGGTAAAATAAACGCAGGCAGCTATAGGGTATACGCCGTCCTTGACTATGACAGCGAGAACTATAACGAGCCGCAAATCCCTCCCTGCGATTTCATTATAAAGAAGCAGACGGTAAAGCCGCCCCTTATCACCTCGGTATATAACGGAGTGGTACAGACGGCAATCTCGGACTCACCAATATATGAGGTATCAGAGAGCGGAGAATACGTCAATGCCGGAGATTACAGCGTTCTCGTGAGGCTTGCCGACCCCGACAATTACTCCTTTGAGTCGGGTGGTGACAGAGCCTACGCTATATTCCGTATTCTACCCATATCGCTTGCGGTAAGCGTTAGCGACGTGAAGCTTCGGCTGTTCGAGAAGCTTTCCACTGCCGACTTCGTTATTACCGACGGGGCCCTGCTTGCGGGCGACAGCCTTACCGTCACAGCATATTCCCAGGGCAGAGAGGTCTTCCTTCGCTCGGATAACCCAAACTATACTCTTGTCAATACCCCGGGCAGACTTATCCGTCTGCCGTATCCTACGTTAAGGGGAGCGTTTCTTATTTGCTCGGCAATACTCTTTGCCCTGGCACTTCTGCTAATGATCCTTACGGTATTAAGACAGAGGCATCGCATAGCTTCGGCATTTGCAATGCTGAGGTGCCGTATATTCAATAGGGGCTACAAGGCACCCTCGCCGCGTCCTATACCCGAGCCCTGCGGTTGTGATATGGGGATTGCCGAGTCCTTTGATAAGGAGATAGAGAGCATTGACCGTGTAATAGCAGCTACCGAGGATGAGGAGCTACCCGAGGACAGCCAGCCCGAGAGGGAGATTGCGGTAATTGATTTTGAGATAGACGCCGAGAGGGCGGATACCCTTATCACCGATTCGCTGGCGAGAAGCCTTATTAACCGGGAGGGCGAAATCATTTACACCTCGGGCAGCGAGAGGGAGATTATTTCTGTAGAGCTGCTCAGTAAAAATTTCTCGGCGGGAGAGCGTGTTGACGTTAATCGGCTGAAGGAGAAGGGGCTGGTGGGCGAAAGAGTCGCCTTTATTAAGGTGCTGGGCGGCGGATGTATAGATAAGCCGCTTATGGTCTTCGCCAACGAGTTCAGCCTGTCGGCGGTAAAGATGATAGCCCTGACGGGCGGGCAGGTGACGAAGGTCGTCACCTTCAAGGACAGGTCGGGCGAAGAAAAAAATAAAAACACTTGAAAAAAGAGATAGGCTATGGTAAAATTATAGCGTACGAGCCTTCTCTACAAATTTTTAACGGAGGTCGGCATCGGCCTCCGTTTTTTTGAGGAATTATGATTGAAATTATTGATAAAACCAAGGATTACGTTATTATATTTAAGCCGCAGGGCATTCCCTCCCAGTCTGATCCCAGCGGGGACGCCGATGCTATGACTATATGCGGCGGTATGCTTCGCGAAATGGGTGAGAGCGGGGAGCTCTATCTTGTCCATCGTCTTGACCGCGTTGTCGGCGGTCTTCTGGTCTTTGCCAGGAATAAGAGGGCGGCGGCAGAGCTGTCGCAGATAGTGGCAGAGCACCGTCTGACGAAGGAATATTTCGCCGTCGTGTCGGGTGTCGCGGGTGAGGGAGTTATGCGTGATTACGTATATAAGGATGCTGCACTCGGCAAGGCCTTTGTGACCGACAGAAAACGATCGGGGGTAAAGGAGGCGGAGCTTGAATACTCCACCCTCGCTACTAAAAAAATTGACGGACGGGATATTTCGCTTGTCAAGGTCAGACTTATCACAGGCAGATTTCACCAGATACGCGTTCAGTTCGCATCACGCAAAATGCCACTTATCGGGGATAAAAAATACGGCAGTCGGGATTTTACGACAAAAACGCCATCGCTGTTTGCCACCCGTATCGCTTTTACCCTCTGCGGTAGGGAGATAAGTGCCACGAGGCTGCCCGATATGATCGCGTATCCCTGGTCACTCTTTGAGGAGGAAAGCTATGTCATATAAAACCGAGAAGCTTTACTATATAAACGCCTACACCGACTCCTTTGTTGCGTCGGTGCTTGAGTCTGTTGCCACCGACGGCGGCTATGACGTTGTCCTCAACAGGACGGCATTTTTCCCGGAGGAGGGGGGCCAGTCCTCTGATACGGGCTATATCGGAAATGCCAAGGTCAGCCACGTCTACGAGAAGGAGGGTGTTATTCACCATATAGCAGACAGACCGCTGGCAGAGGGCGAGTATACCTGCGGAATAGATTTCGCCGCCCGTTTTGATAAGATGCAATGCCACACCGCCGAGCATATTCTCTGCGGAATTATCCATCGCCTTTTCGGCCTTGATAACGTTGGCTTCCATCTGGGAGAGGACGAGGTCACCTTTGACGTTGACGGCGTGCTGGACAGAGCACAGCTTGACAGAGCAGAGGAGCTTGCAAACGAGGCCGTATTTTCAAATATTGCAGTTGAAACTCTTTTTCCCACAGCAAGCGAGCTCTCTTTATTGGAATACCGCTCGAAGCTTGATATTACCGACGGAGTTCGCCTGGTTAAGATAGGCGATACAGACACCTGTGCCTGCTGTGCACCCCACGTCGCACGTACGGGCGAGATAGGAATTATCAAGATACTTGATTTTATGAAGCACCGCGGCGGCACCCGTATATGGATGGTAGCAGGCAGGCGGGCACTTCTGGATTACAGAGCGAGATATGATAGCGTGAAGAGAATTTCGGGTATGCTCTCCACCCCTCAGTCGCAGGTGGCAGATACCCTTGATAGCTATATTGCAGATTGCGAGGGTGAGCGTGCGGCACTAAAGGCAGCAAGGCTGAGAATAGCCGAGCTTTGTGCAGAGAGAGTAGAGTCCACCGAGCACTCGCGTGTGTTTTATTTTCCCGATTTCACAATTCCCGAGCTTATCGCCTTCTCAAATATTGCTAACAAGAGGGTAGGGGGCATAACCGTTGCTCTGTCGGGCTCCGAGGGGGATTATAAATACGTTATTTCATCAGGCACGACCGACCTTCGCTCTATGGCGAAGGAGATAAATGCCGCTCTTTCGGGTAGAGGTGGCGGCAGGCCCGAGATGATACAGGGCTCCTTTGCCGCATCGCTTGATGAAATAAAGGAGTATTTCGAAAAATAAATAAGGTGTCGTAACGCGACACCTTATCTCTGAAATTATTTAAAATTAAGAACTATGCTTGCCCTGGTGGGCTTGATCTGTCTGTACTTGACTCCCGCCGCCTCAAGCATTCTTCTCGATGCGGTCATAGCCGAGGTTTCGTGATATTTGTCTGACAGATACACCACCTCTACGATACCTGACTGTATAATAGCCTTCGCACACTCGTTGCAGGGGAAAAGACCGACGTAAAGCGTCGAGCCCGCAAGCGATTTGCCGCTGGCGTTAAGTATGGCGTTAAGCTCGGCGTGTACTACGTACTGATATTTCGTCTCGCCGAGGCTCTCGTCCCTGTTCCAGGGGAACTCGTCGTCCGAGCAGCCCTTGGGGAAGCCGTTGTAGCCGGTGGAGAGTATACGCTTGTCAACGTCAATAATGCAGGCACCAACCTGGGTGCTGGGATCCTTCGATCTCTGGGATGCCAGAAGGGCAACTCCCATAAAGTATTCGTCCCAGGATATGTAATCTTGTTTTTTCATAATATACTTACCTCAAAAAAAGATATATCTATTTTAGCACAAAATATATCTTATGTCAATAAGCATTTTATAAGGAGGGAATAATGGCAGATATCAGCTATAAGGAATGTCGCCTTTGTGCGAGAGCCTGCGGCGTTGACCGTACCCGTACCATTGGATATTGCAGAGTCGGTGCGGATATGAGCGTTGCACGTGCCGCCCTCCATTTCTGGGAGGAGCCGCCCATCTCGGGGGACAGAGGCTCGGGTACGATATTCTTCTCGGGCTGCTCGCTATCCTGCGTTTTTTGTCAGAATAGGGAGATATCCCGCGGCAGAGCAGGTGAAACGGTAAGTCCCGATCGGCTTGCGGATATTATGCTTGGTCTTGCGGCAGAGGGGGCACACAACATAAATTTCGTCACGCCCACCCACTTTATCCCCTCGGTTGCCGAATCGGTAAGGCTGGCGAGGACAAGGGGCCTTTCAATTCCGATAGTATACAATACGGGAGGCTACGATTCGCCCGAGGCACTCAGAATGCTTGACGGCCTTGTTGATATATACCTTCCCGACCTGAAATATTATACTCCCAGGACTGCTGCTGCACTTTCAAACGCCCCAGATTATCCCGATGTGGCAAGGGAGGCTATAGCAGAGATGTACAGGCAGGTTGGCGAGCCGATATTTGACGCCGACGGAATAATGAAGCGTGGTGTCATCGTTCGTATACTTCTCCTTCCCGGCAGGGTTGCCGAGGCAAAGCTTAGTCTGAAATATCTTCTCGACACCTACGGTGACAGCATATACGTAAGCCTTATGAATCAGTACACTCCGATGGAGGGAATGACGCCGCCTCTTGACCGTCCCGTCACCCACGAGGAATACGCCCAGCTTACCGATTATGCCGAGAGGCTTGGGCTCAAAAACGGATTTACACAGGAATTCGGTACTGCGAGCGAGAGCTTTATTCCTCCATTTGACAGTGATACGATATAGTAAAAGACCGACGGAGAATTTTCCGTCGGTCTAAATTATTATTATGAGTTCTTTTTCTTTGCCTTGTCTCTCATTCGGTAATCCCGCGATCTCTTCTTCTTGATATACAGATCGTAGGATGCGAAGGAGATGACTCCGACAACGATAATAATGCTGGTGACGTGGATCCAGGGCTCGGTGGAGTTCTCGGTCTTCAGAGACTCCCACAGCGAGTTTACGTGCAGCTGAATATCAACCTCACCGCTTCTGTAATAATCCTCGTAGGCAGGATTGTATGAGTAATTTACGTTTGCCTCATCCTTGGTCTTGCCGTAAAGGACGTCCCAGGCACTGATAAGATCGGTGTCGTAATTTGCCGCCAGCATCTCGCGGTAATAATCGCTCTCGGTCACCGCACGGTTGGGGGAGGCGTATCCGATGTAAAGAGCATTTGCCGTCGCCGCCTCAAGAGAAATCATATAGTTGATATACTCGTGTGCGAGATCGGGATTTTTCGAGGTGGTGGGAATGCACATCGCGTCAACGAAGTAGTTTGTGCCCTCCTTGGGGTAGTAGAAGTCGAGATCCTCGTTCTCCGCCGCCATAGTAAGGAAGTCGCCTGCAAAGTAGGGGGCAATATATGCCGACGCACCCTTCATTTTATTGAAGATCTCGTCGTTTACGTAGCCCTGCAGCAGGGGCTTTTGCTGCTTCAGAAGATCGAGTGCCTTATTCCATACGGCAGGATCGGGGGAGTTTACGTCAAGGTTGGTCCAATACATCGCGGTACCGAAGGCGTCGCGGGGGTTGTTGAACTGGAGGATCTGCTTGGAGTACTTTTGGTTCCACATCAGATCCCAGCTACCCGTATCGGCTTCGTCCACTACGTTTGCGTTATAGATCACACCCACCATACCAAGTCGGATCG